>JAILKX010000017.1 GCA_024693415.1 Bacilli bacterium | reverse complement strand
CTGTAGGATTTATAGGATTTGCCATCGACTTCGATGATTTCGCCTGGGGCTTCGGGGCAGGCGGCGAAGATCTTGCCCAGCATTACCGTATCGGCGCCTGCGCCTATGGCTTTGGCGATGTCGCCGGAATAGACGATGCCTCCGTCGGCGATGATGGGGCAGTCGAATTCCTCTTTGGCCTTGACCGCCTCGAAGATCGCGGTGATCTGGGGCACGCCCATGCCGGAGACGATGCGGGTGGTGCAGATGGAGCCGGGGCCCATGCCGACTTTGACGGCGTCGGCGCCTGCCTGCATGAGGTGCTTCGCGCCTTCATAGGTCGCGACGTTGCCGGCGACGATGTCGACGTGGTACTTCTTTTTGCATTCCTGGAGGGCGAGGACCACGTTTTTGGAATCGCCGTGGGCGGAATCCAAAACGAAGAAGTCGGCGCCTGCGTTTATCAGTGCTTCGGCGCGGACATCCCTATCCTTGGTGATGCCTAAGGAGGCGCCGACCAATAGGCGGCCGTTCCTATCCAAGCAGGCATTGGGGCACTTATTCAGATCCACGGGGTGGTCCTTTACCTCTTTGACCTCTTTGGCTTGGGCTTCGATGGTCAGGTTCTTGTGGATGACGCCTACGCCTCCTAGTAGGGCTAAGGCGATGGCCAATTTGGACTCGGTGACGGTGTCCATCGCGGCGGAAAGCAAGGGCACGTTGATCTCGATGTGCTTGGTGAGCTTGGTCTTGAGGCTCACCATGTCGGGGGTGATCTCACTGTACTGGGGGACGAGCAATACGTCGTCGAAGGTTAGGCCCATTCCGATGATTTTCTTATGCATGTCTTGCTCCTTTTCACTCTAGCTCTATGGTTGCGGGGGGTTTGCTTGAGTAGTCGTAATAGACGCGGTTCACGCCTCTTACCTCGTTCACGATCCTCTCGCTTACGCGGCGGAGGACGCTATAGGGGATCTCGGTGGGGGAGGCGGTCATGAAGTCGTCGGTATCGACGGCCCTTAGGGCGACCGCGTATTCGTAGGACCTCTCATCCCCTTTGACCCCGACGGTTTTGAGGTTCGTGAGAGCGGCGAAGTACTGGGATGGGTGGATGTTTGCGTTCTGGAGCTCGGTCACGAAGATGTGGTCTGCTTCCTGGACGATGCGGATCTTGTCCTCGGTGATCGTTCCGGCGATCCTTACGGCGAGGCCTGGGCCTGGGAAGGGCTGGCGGTGGGTGATGGATCTAGGAAGCCCCAAAGCGATGCCTAGTTGCTGGACCTCGTCCTTGAATAAATCGCGCAGGGGTTCGATAACTCCCTCGAAGGGAATCGATTTCGGGAGGCCGCCTACGTTATGGTGGGACTTGATGAGGGCGCTTTTGCCTAGACCCGATTCCACGCGGTCAGGGTAGATGGTGCCCTGGGCCAAATAGGTGACGTCCCTAAGCTTTTCGCGTTCTGCGGCGAAGACGTCGATGAAGGTCTTGCCGATGATCTTTCGTTTCTCTTCGGGGTCGGTGACGCCTTCGAGGCGGTCTAGGAATACCTTTTTGGCGTTCACGGGGATGAAGTGGAACTTGAAGCGGCTCGTATTCCCGAATACGTTGCACACCTCTTCGGCTTCCTTGTAGCGGAGCAGCCCATGGTCGACGAAGACGCAGTAGAGGTTGCTGCCGATCGCTTTTTCCAATAAAGCGGCGGTGACGCTTGAATCCAAGCCGCCCGAAAGCGCGCACAGGACCTTCTTGTCGCCTAATTGCTCCTTAAGGGCCTTGACCTGGGTCTCGATGAAGTTTTCCTGGTTCCAGTCGCATTTGCATCCGCAGACGAGGCGGATGAAGTTGCTTATCATGCTTTGTCCGCCTTCGGTGTGGGTGACCTCGGGATGGAATTGGGTGCAGTAGATGCCTTCCTTTTCGTTTGAAAACGCCGCGTGCGGGCAGGTCGCGGACGACGCGGAATCCTTATATCCTTCCGGCAGCTCCAACACCTGGTCGCGGTGCGACATGAAGGCATTGAAATGCTTGTTGATCCCGTAAAAGAAGGGGGACGTGGATTGAATCAGCTCGATTTCGGTGGATCCGTATTCGCCTAATGGAGCGGTGCCGACCAAGCCGCCTAAACTAAAGGCGATTTCCTGGGCGCCATAGCAGATCGCGAGGATCGGCTTATGGATGTCCGCTAGCTTCGCCGCGAGGTGCGGCGAGCCCTCCGCGTAGACCGAGGCGGGGCCGCCGGTGAAGATCAAACCCTTCACATCGGCTTCGGTGAGCTTCTCGATGGGCGCGGTGCAAGGCAAAATCTCGCTGAAGACCCCGCAGGCGCGGACCCTTCTGGCGATGAGTTGGGTGTATTGTCCCCCAAAGTCGACGACGATGATTTTTTCCATTGCCCTATTATCCCACCTTTCCGCCCCCGATTGGGGCAAAGTTGATAGAAAAATGCCTAAGGCGGTGAAGTCGCCGCCTTAGGCATGAAGATCGAATCAGATGCTGGCGCCGGGCCACTTGATCTTGGTCGCGTACAAGATGATGGCCAAGACGATGAAGGCGACGGAGATGATGGCGACGGGGAGATCGCTCGGCTCGCCGTCTTTGCTGCGGAGCTTCCATTTGCCGGAGAAGAGGCGCATGACGGTGTAGGTGATGAAGCCGACCGCGATGCCATCGGAGATGGAGTAGGCGACGCACATGAAGAGGGTGGTCATGAAGCCAGCGCCGACGAAGGTCCAATCGCCCCAGTCGAGCTTGGCGAGGTTGGTGAACATGCAAACGCCGACGTAGACGAGGGCGAGGCCGGTGACGGCCGGGGTCGAGAACATCGAGAGGACGGGGAAGATGAGGATTGAGAGGCCGAAGAGGCTGCCGGTGAAGACCGAGGCAAGGCCGGTGCGGGCACCGGCGGCGACGCCGGAGGTGGATTCGACGAAGGAGGTGACGGTGGTGGTGCCGCAGACGGCGCCGAAGACGGTGCCGGCCGCGTCGACGATCATCGCGCCGCGGTCGTTGACTTTGGAGGTGCCGTCCTCGTTGATCATGCCAGCGCCAGCTTCAACGCCGACCAAGGTGCCGGTGGTGTCGAAGAAGTCGATGAAGAGCAAGGAGAACAGGACGGCGTAGGTCTGGGGCAGGGCGAAGACGTCCCAGCCAGAGGTGAGGCCGCGGCCGAAGACGTTGCCGAACTGGCCGAGGTTGGAGTAGGCGTAGCTGGAGTTGTAGAAGCCGGAGAATCCGATGTTGGAGGTGACGCCGGCTTCGGCGAAGATCGCGCAGACAAGGCCCATGACGACCATGGAGATGATGACGGCGAAGTGGGAGATCCAGCGGGTGATCTTATTGTCTTTGGGCAAAGCGGAGAGGCCGAAGACGAGGCCGATGCCGATGCAGGCGAGGATGACTTCGGGATCGCGGAGGTTGCCGAGGGTGATCGACTGGATGCCGGGGATGCCAGCGGTGCCGGAGAAGTCAATGATGCCCATGTTGTGGAGGCCGATGAAGGCGATGAAGAAGCCGATGCCGGCCGAGATCGCGAGTTTCAACGACTTCGGGATCGAGCGGACGATGATCTGGCGGAGCGGGGTGATCGAGATGATGAGGAAGAGCACGCCGGACACGAGGACGAGGCACATCGCCTGGGCGAAGTTGAAGACGCCCGTCGCGCCTTGGATATTGGTAATCAGGTAGCCGGCGATCATCGAGTTGATGCCTAGACCTGAGGCAAGGCCGACCGGCAATTTGCCGAAGATGCCCATCGCGATGGTCGTGACGGCCGCGGATACGGCGGTTGCCACGAAGATGCCGGCGTAGAGGTCAGAGGCGGCGATGTAGACGTCGCCATAGAGCAGGAACGACACGCCGGAAGGAGCGAATCCGGTCAGGATGTTCGAGTTGAGCGGCAGGATGTAGAACATGGCCAGGAACGTGACCAAGCCGCCGATGAGCTCTCTGCTGATGCTAGAGCCAGAGGCGGAAATCCGGAAATAGCGGTCTAGCCATTGTCCGAATTTGGATTTGGGTCCGCTTGGCGCGGGCTCTTCGGGGGTGGGGTTGGTTGCGACGATGTCATCAGCCATGATTGCTTCCTCCTTTCAAATTTGAAGCAAGGGGTCCGTAAGGGCCAAAACGAAAAAGAATGCACCATGTGGTTCATTTTTCTTCGAATTATCGGAGCGGGGCTCCTGGCGCCAGACGGGGTTTTTACGATATCTTTTTACGCACTGATCCGAAGCAAAACAACCTGAAAGCGTTTCCTTTTTCGAATATCATAGTTTCCCGGTTGCAACCCCTGAAAAAAGGGTATAATGGAAGACTACAAATTTTTCGGATTGTTAAAAAACGGCCTGGTTGGGCCGTCGTTTTATTTCTGCTTCCCGAGGAGCCTATCGAGCGATTCGATCTCTTCGGGCGTGGGCACGTAAACGTAAGGGGTGTTCCGTCCGAGGCCATCGTAATCGAGGCCATAGCCGATCAGGAACTTCGCTTTGTCCATCTTGACCCCGACGAAATCGATTGGGACCTCGATCTTGCGGGCGGGCGCCTTATCGAACAACGCCGCGACCAGGATCCTCTTAGGATTCCCGCCCTGCTTGATCGCCTTGATCAGGAAGTCCATCGAGAGGCCGGTATCGACGATATCCTCGACGATGACTACGGTTCTGCCGTCATATTCGGTCCCGATCGCCCGCTTCATGACGATCTTGCCGGTGCTCTGGGTCCCCTCGTAGGAGGAGATCTGGACGTAATCCTCGATGCAGGGCACCTTGACCTCGCGGAGCAGGTCGCCCATGAAGTAGAGGGCCCCCTTCATCGTGCAGACGAACAAAGGCAGCTTCTCTTCGTTGGCCAATTCCTTGGTCAGCTCTCCGCCGATGCGGACGCAGATCTCATGAATCTGTTCTCTCGACAACACTAATTCTTGCATAAACGATCCCCTGTTTATTTTTTCGATGATAACGCAGCCGGCGTGGCGCAAAAAGAAAAAATATCGAGGGCCAGCCCATTATTCGTTGAATAAAATTTTTGGCGGCGAGTTTCCATTTGGCTCCCTAGAACAATGAGGCGCAGCGCCGCGGAAAAGGGGAGAACAAAGCATAACATTAAATCCTTTTTCGCAAATCCGTGGGGGACATGTATTCGATTTCGCCGAAAATCAGCCGCATCTAGAGGCTGAAATACGCCCTTTGCCCCCAGACATTCGCCCGAGCACATTCGTTGACAGACATTTACGCTTCCTGAATCATATAAATAACGATTCCATTCATTCGGTAGGCGCCAAGCGCCTGCCAACCCCATCCATGACGATCATCCATAGACCGCTCTTTGCGCACTCGCGCATGCGGCCTATATAAGAAAGGAGGAAGGCGAGGAAGTGAAATACATTTGTCAGATATGCGGATACGTATACGACGACGATGCGGAGAAAGTCCCGTTCGACGAGCTTCCGGACGACTGGACCTGCCCCTTGTGCGGGGCGGCCAAATCGGACTTCAAGAAGGAAGAGCCCTTAGAAGAGCCGAAGAAAGTAGAGCGGTCCGTCGAACCCGATGACGTGCCGCTGAACGCAGGGGAATTAAGCGCGGTATGCTCGAATTTGGCGCGCGGCTGCGAAAAGCAGTACATGCCGGAGGAGGCGAAGCTTTTTAAGGAGCTCGCCGACTATTTCGACCGCATAACGCCTTTAGAGACAAACCCGAAGGTCGAGGACCTGATCAGCCGCCTCAACGCGGACATCGAGGAATACCCCCGCCTCAAGGACTACTGCCTGCAAAGCGAAGACCGAGGCGCCGCCCGCGTCGGAGTCTGGGGCGAGCGCGTGAACCGCATGCTCGTCACCTTGCTGAACCGCTACCAGCAGAAAGGCGAGGAGATGCTCAAAGGAACCAAGATCTGGGTCTGCTCCGTATGCGGATTCGTCTATGTGGGCGATGAGCCCCCGCGGATCTGTCCAGTATGCAAGGTCCCCGATTGGAAATTCGAGGAGATAGGAGGCGCAAAACGATGAAGAAAGTCGCGATCAGGAACCTTCGCCTCTGCACGAAGGACTGCCTTTGCCTTTATGTGTGCCCCGTGGGGGCCACCGACACCGAAGACAGCGTCATCGATGTCTCCAAATGCATCGGATGCGGCGCCTGCGCCGACGTCTGCCCGAGCAAAGCGATCTCGATGATGCCGCTCGAATTGCCGCCGCAGCAAAAGAAAGTAGACGGAGTCATCCAACGTCTGCACGCGATGATGCAGGCCAAGGCAAAAGAGGAAAACATCGCTAAATCCCTAGCAAAGCAGACCGATAAAGAAGGCCTCCGCCGCCTCATGGAAGCCGCCGCCAAATCGCAGAGGCTCGTCAATGAGGACCTCGCCCGCGAGGCGGGCTACATGCTCCCCCAAAGCGAGAACGTCCACCGCCTATTGGAAGACCTCATCCAAAATCCCCCAACCCCCGACTTCCCCACAGAAGCCGCCAAGACGCTGCTGAAGCGGATACCCAACAACGAAACCGAAAAGGAGAAACCCATGAAAACCTACAAATGCCTGCTCTGCGGTGAAGTCTTCACCGTGAAGGACGGAGAAGAGCCCGTCTGCCCGCGCTGCAAAGCCAAAGGGGACAAACTCATCGAGATCAAAGAGGAGAAGAAGAACCCCTATGCCGGCACCAAGACCGAGAAGAACCTCGAAGCCGCCTTCGCCGGCGAATCCCAGGCCCGCAACAAATACACCTATTTCGCCTCCGTCGCCAAGAAAGAGGGATATGAGCAGATCGCCGCCCTCTTCCTCAAGACCGCCGAC
>JAILKX010000007.1 GCA_024693415.1 Bacilli bacterium | reverse complement strand
TGAAAACAAAGAGCTCGCGCAGCTCTATTCCCCGATGCGCCATCCCGAGGATCTCAAACTCCCGGTTTTCGGCTCCAGCTGCAAGCGCGATTTCATACGTGCCGAATCCATGAAGCTCGTCGCCGCGTTGAAAGACAAACCCGACTTCGAATTCGTTGATATTGATTCCGATGATAAAAAGGTCGAGCACGTCCATAACGTCAACTTCCCTGAGCTGCCCGAAAGCATCCAAGTCAACTCGGCTATGATCGAGTTCATGAAAAGGCATTAATTGAGCGAAAACGCATACACGTCCCCCGCGGATTTTGATTTTTCTGTCGATTTTTCTGGATTGCTGCTTCGACTTTGCCGGCAAGACGCAAAATCTTAACAAGATTTTCTTTGGCTCTATAACGCGAAAACTATTAACATAGTTTAGTATGCAAGTTTCGAATGATGTCGGTTTGGTTTTACAAGGCGGTGGAACCCGCGGCATTTTTGTGGCTGGCGTTTTGGACGCCATGATTGATGCTGGGCTCGATTTTCAATACGTTATCGGCACTTCCGCCGGAGCGCTGGCGGGATCCAATTATATTTCCGGCGATCCTGGCAGAACCAAATTCCTGATCATCCACTGCATGAAGAGCATGAAGTTTGCTTCTCCTGCGAACTTGCTGTTCCTTGGGACGTTCTTCAACTTTGATTACCTGATGAATGAGGTGCCCGTTAAGGTGGCGCCGATGAATTTCGAGCGCTTTAACGAAAACCCGGCTCGGTTCCAGGTTGCGACGCTCGCCGTTGCCGACGGCAAGGCCCATTATTTCGAAAAGAAATCTTGCTCACAGTTTACTAAGGCTATCGTTGCATCTTCCTCGCTTCCTTATATCAGCAAGCCTGTTTTGGTCGAGGGGCATTATTATCTTGATGGCGGCCCCGTCGCGGCCATTCCGTTCCGCAAACCCCTCGAAGACGGCATCAAAAAGCTTGTCATCGTCGAGACGAGAGATCCGTCTTACCGCAAGTCCCCGACCAAAAAATCGGATATTCGCAGAGCCCATGCTTTCTATGGCAAACACAAGGACCTTTGCGCGAGCATTGCCGCTTCCCACGAGACCTATAATCAAGACGTTGAGGATATCAACAAGCTAAAAGACGAGGGACGTGCATTCGTTATCCAACCCCAGAGTCCCGTAACGGTTGGCCGCGCTGAACGAAACGAAAAGAAATTGGAGGCGCTCTATCAGGAGGGCTTCGATCTTGCCAAATCCTTGCTGCCCGACCTTTTGAAGTTCCTAGGAGAATCCGATGAATAAGAACGCCAAGCGAACCCCAAGGAAGCAGCAGGAACGCGGTTTGATAGATCCGCGCTCGGTGAAGGAATACAAAGTCTATGTCGAAACGACCTTGATGGATTTCCTGCTTTTCAAAATGTCCGATTCGCCGCGGAAAACGGTAAAAAGCCTCCTGTCAAACCATCAGGTGTCCGTCAACGGCGTGCCCACCTCCCAATTTGACTTTCCGCTCTACCCCGAAGACACCGTCCTTGTGTCGAAAAACAAGATGGCGAAGAGAACCACGAAGGACCTCCCCATCATTTATGAAGACGATGATCTGGTCGTAATCAACAAACCGTCTGGATTGCTTTCGGTGGATACCGATCGCGAAAAAGGACGGACTGCTTATCGATTATTGTCGGATTACGTCCGCGCAAAGAACCCTAAGAGTAGGCTGTTTGTCGTGCATCGCCTCGATAAAAACACCTCGGGCGTCTTGGTGTTTGCAAAGAGTTATGAAGTCCGCGAGGCGCTCCAAAATGCCTGGCAGGATGTCGTGAAATACCGCGGCTATTACGCCATAATCGAAGGCGAGATGGAAAAGCCTGAGGGTAGGCTTCAAAACTATTTGGCTCAAAACGACCTTCAGCTCGTATACGTGACTCGCGACAAGGAAAAAGGCAAGCTGGCCATCACGAACTATAAAACCATTTCGACCAAAGACGGCTACTCTCTACTGGATATCAATATCGAGTCCGGCAGGAAGAACCAAATCAGGGTCCAGCTGGGTCACACCGGCCATTATGTCATCGGCGATGACAAGTACGGCGAGCCCGCCGACCCAATTAAACGCCTTGGACTTCATGCATATCGGCTCACTTTTACGAATCCGATCAATAAAAAGGCGTATGATTTTAAGACGGAGATGCCCCTTGAATTCAAAAAGATGTTTTTTGAATCAAGAGCAGCACAAAGAAAGGCCGACGAAGAATCCAAGGTGGCCAAAAGAAACGTGTCGCGCGACACAAGGTCGGCGACCAAAATCAAAAAAGGACAAATGAGAAGACAAAAAGGACGATATGGGAAAGCTTAAGTTTTGGCTAAAAAAGATAAAGGAATCAGCGCTGTCGACCACTCCGATTGCGCTCGTTATCGTCATTCTCTTTTTCGTTGAGAAATTCGCGATGCCCGAAGCCTGTTTCCGGGAAGAGCTCTACATCAACGAAATTGATTTGGTTGGCTTTTTGATCTCGGTCGTGCTCATCATTTTCGGAACGACCCTCTTCGGTATCGGCACCGAGCAATCCATGACGGATATTGGTCGATATATCGGTGGCTCATTGGCGCGTAAGAAGAGCGTGGCCTTCTTGGTCTGCATGACGTTCTTCCTTGGCGTCCTGGTCACGATCGCGGAGCCTGACCTAACTGTTTTGGCACGACAAATCGGCATCAATTATTACGTCATCGTAGGTACGATTGGCGTAGGCGTCGGCGTGTTCTTGGTAATCGGCGTCCTTCGCATCGCCTATCACAAAAACCTCAACATGATGTTCATTGTGTTCTATGCGTTGGTGTTTGTTCTCGTGTACCTCATCAATCCAAGGTTCCTCCCGATTTGCTTCGATTCGGGCGGAGTCACTACCGGGCCGGTCACCGTTCCGTTCATCCTGGGCTTTGGCTTAGGCATGGCTGCCTCTCACGGCGGTAAAAATTCTGATGACTCCTTCGGTTTGACGGCGCTTTGCTCCGTTGGCCCGATCATCTCGGTCGTCATCATCGCGGCCATTATGAACGCGATGGGAATGGATTTGCCAGTCGGCGGCGCATACGAGAGCGTAACGCTTTCGCCGAATACTTCCTTCGCCGATATTTGGACTTCGTATTACGCCTCTTTGATTGGCTTCTCTCGCAGCGTTGCTTTATCGGTCGTTCCGATTTTGATCTTCTTCATCGTCTACGAGCTGATCTTCATACGCCTGCCTTGGCAGACCGTTCTTCGCGTGACCCTTGGCATGGGCATCACTTATCTCGGCTTGGTCATGTTCCTCTCCGCGGTCGAATCGGGCTTCATGCCAATTGCTTCCAAGTTGGGTGAGAGCCTTGGCACGAACGACACATTCGTGCCGCTTGCGATAGGCCTTGGCGTCATATTCGGCGTGTTCGGCGTCCTAGCCGAACCCGCGGTCCACGTCTTGGTCGAACAGATCGAGCAAGTGAGCGACGGTGCAATAAAAAAGCTGCAAGTCTTGATTATCTTATCGATTTCAATCGGCGTTGCGGTCGGTCTGCAGCTAGTCCGAGCCTACTTCCAATTCGATTTGATGTACTACTTGATTCCTGGCTACATCGCCGCGTTCGCGCTGTCGTTCGTCGTCCCAAAAATCTATACGGCCATGGCGTTTGACTCCGGCGGCGTTGCTTCCGGCCCGATGACCTCGACATTCATCTTGCCGTTCTGCATCGGGTTCTCTTTTGCTCGCGGCGAAGATGAGTATCTCTATGGTTTTGGATTGGTAGCGATGGTCGCGATGATGCCGCTTATCGTGCTGCAGTTCATGGGCGTCGTGTCCGCAATCAAGACTAAGCACGCCTTGCGCAAGGCAAGGAAGCGTCTGCACGAGGCCGACGAGAATCAGATCGTGCATTTCAATTTCGGTGAAGAGGAGGTGGCTGCGTAATGGCTGATGAGAAGAAGAAATACGATTCCGAGCACCGCGTGTCACCGCTTTGGCTTGTGATGGTGTTTGTGAATAACGAGCAAGGCAGCTACGTCGTGAACCTGCTCAAACAAAACGAAGCCTACTTCTGCTGCGTCATGAAAGGCTATGGCACGGCGCCGAACGACCTCTATGAAGCATTCGGTATGGGGGACCTGAAGAAAGAAGCGGTCTTGTCCATCATCAAAGCCGATAGATGGCCAACCGTCAAGCTGGCGCTTGAAGGCAGGTTCCAGATATCTAAGGCCGCCAAAGGAGTTGGGTTCGCCATCCCGCTTGATTCGGTGGCGGGCGTATCGATTTACAAAATGCTGGGAAACGTCAGGTTCGAAGAACCCCTGATCAAAAAGAAATAAGGAGAGCAGTGACATGGAAATCAAAAATGAAGCAATCGTGTGCATCGTAAACCGTGGTTTTACTGACCTCGTTATGACTGCCGCAAGAAAAGCAGGCGCCCGCGGCGGCACGGTTTTGAATGCCCACGGCACCGGCAACCACGAAATGGAAAAGTACTTCGGCGTCATCATCACCCCCGAAAAGGAGATGGTCATCATCATCGCGCCGACGAACATCCGCGATCAGATCCTCCTGGCGGTCAACGAATCCGCCGGCATGGATACCAAGGGACAGGGCATCGCCTTCTCGCTTCCCGTGTCGGGAACGGTCGGCATCGACGAATACGACGAAGAGGCAAAGAAAGAGGGAGAGGCAGAAGCTAAAGCCGAATGATTGAGCAAGCAGAGCAACACACAACGCTCTCTTCTTATAGGAAGAAGGGAATCGCTTGGCCCAAATGGGTCAAGTTTTTCGCCTTCCTTAAGAACCCCAATTCGGTTTTCTATTTCATCGTCGCCACGATCCTCATCGGATTCTTGTGGTCCCTATATGGCTTGGTCGAGAACTCGTTCACGAGCGCATTCAACTGGGATTACTCGCATCAATATCTGCCTTTTGCTTACGATTATCACGACACGTGGCGCACGTTTTTCACCACGGGGCAGTTCCCGCTCTTCGATGCGAACATCTTCGTGGGAACCGACAACATAGGAGCCAACTCTTACTACGGTTTATTTGACCCATTCATCATTTTGATGGCGTTTTTCCCGAAAGCGTGGATACCCCAGCTCTATGCTATGGCCACCATCGCGCGCTGCACTTTCGCGGCCGCCTTCATGCGCATGTTCCTGCGCTACCGGGGAATCAAGGAATGGACCGCAAGATTTGGCGCAATCGCCACCGCCTTCTCCGGATATGTGTGCTTCATGGTTGGTTTCCCGAACTTCGTATCGGCCGTCACCTACGTGCCACTCATCCTTTATGGCATTGAGCGCGTCTTGAAAGAACAAAAGCCTGGGGCTTTGATCTTGGGTGTTTTTCTGATGGAGATCTCCTGCTTCATGTTGGTTGTCACCATGTGCATCTGGGGCGTTATTTACGCTGTCTGGCGCTTCTTCGCCACCATCAAGGAACGCGACGCCAAAACGAATTGGCTGACCATGGGGGTGGGCGTGATGGGCTTTGCCATAGGCATTATGGCTGGGTCGTGGTCGCTTTTGCCTTCAATCCGCGTCAGCTCGCTGTCCGGCCGCACTTCCTCAATCGGTAGCGCCTATATGCATTCGCTGTTCGATGCCGTGAAGGCCAAGGATTTCGTGACGCTCTTCGGATTGCTCTTCGAAGAAGTGGGCGACAACCCTGGGCGAACCCTGATGGGGCTCGTCTCGTTCTTCTATCCAACCGGCGGATATCTTACCCTTCCCCTGATCGTGTCCACGGGCAACGTATACGATGCCTGGACCGCATCCATATTCTGCTACACGCCCTTCGTGATTTTGTTCTTCCAGGGCGTGATTCACAGCATCCTCCAGAAACGCTACAGCCACATATTCGCTATACTGGGTTGCGTCTTTTTGGTTTTTACCACCTTTGCGTACTACTTTTTCTTCGGGTTCTCGGGCAACGGATATGGGCGTTGGTTCTTCGTCCTCGTCCCGCTCATCGTTTATTACGGCTGCTGGGCGTTCGACCAGCGTAGGACGGCCCCCAGATGGGTTCCGCTCGCCGGTTCTGCCATTGCCTTAGTGGGTTCCGTCTTGGCCTTCTGCGCCGTTTATTGGGCGCTTGAGAATCTGACGTTCAGCGCCATAAACGGCATGACTTATTTCAAGTCGTCCTATATTATGCCGGATGAGTTGTATCAGAATCTGAACCGCTTCTGGTACGTTTGGTATGAGGCGGGCCTAATCGCGGTGGAGGGCATCATCTTCTTCGCCGGATGCCGCAAGAAATGGCTCCCTTATGTAATGTGCGGGATCGTCGCGGCCGAAGCGATCGCCGCCGGCAACTGCGGTTACCTCTATGTCGGGCTATGGGATATGGATACCGCGTTTATGGGCGGATCAGCCACTTTGGCGACAAACAGCCAAATCGCCGACAACATCGCCGCTTATGACTCTTCGTTCTACCGCGCTTTCTTCGACGGCTCGAAAGGAACCACCAACTTTGCCTTTGCCGCCGGATATAACGACGTCAGCTCATTCCATTCGTTGCTGAACTTCGGGGCGAACGACTTCGGCATCATGAATAAGCTCAAAAACGCGTCCGGCACTGCGACGACATATGGCGGCGAAACGTATATGAACGCCACTTGGACCTCGGTGTACCGCAACAAGAAGATGGGACTCGACCAAGTGCTCGGCTATCGCTACTACGTCATCGAGAACGAAAACGGCTTGAGCAGCAAATCCAAATGGGTCGGCGTCAATGTTCCTTTCGGCGCCGAAGAAGTACCTGAATTGTCCGTAAATCGTGACACGTATCGCGTATATCGCGTTTCGGAAGACTATTTGCCAAGTGTTGGCCACGCCATAGATTCGTCGAAGATCTACCGTCTTGGGAAGGATGGCAATTACAGCAATTTCTATCCCAAAGGAATCAATTCCGGCGACAAATACTTCCGGCAGCAAAAAGCACTCCAGGAAGTCGAGATGCTCGGCGCCATCATCGATGATGATGTCGAATTGCCGGCCGAATTCGCCATAGCCGAGACTCCCGAATTCCTTACCGATGCCGCGATGGAAGCCAACTTCGATCTTACGCGCCTTTCGGTAGGCAATGGGCTCAATGGCTATGTTTACACCGTCAATTCCGGCGACAAGCTTTGGCCCGCCTCAGACGCGGATTACGCCGATGAAGGCGTGACCTACTTCATGAACCACTATGCGGAGAAAACGGCGGTAAAAGCAACCGATAAGCCGGAAGTAACCTGCGGCGTGGACCACTTCGTTTTGACCCCTGACGACGGCGAATATTTCAATACCGACATCCGCGGCTGCTACATCGATCTGAAGTATTACAACTCGTCCTACAGCACATCGACTCAGGCGAGCTGGTTCAAATATATGCCTAGGATCCTCGTCGTAGGCGATGCGTTGGATGAGAATGGCAACGTCTTGGAGAACCAAGTCCTTTCCTATGACGCCACGACCTTTAAGCGCGTCGCGGACCTAAGCGTCGATATGGCGGGATACAATAACGGCACCATCGGCATCTACGCGAAAGGCAAAGCCAAAGCGGTCGTCTTGATTTGGCCCGATTGGGTCAAGAGCAATGGGGATCTCGGCGTCATGAAGGTGAGCACGAACACCATCAACATGTATGTCGAGGATTTCACGGCCTTGGAAAACAAGAAATACAACTTCTTCCGCGAGAACGCCCTGAATGACATGAAATCGTCCGAAAATCGATACACGTTCTCAACGAATTACTCAGAATCGAAGATCGTCGTGACCCAATTTGGCTATGACGAAGGATGGCAGTGCAGGGTTACGACCGAGGATGGCAAAACCGAAAACTGCACCATGCTGCGCCTCGACGGCGGCCTTACGGGCTTCATCGCGCCGAAGGGAAAGAATACCTATGTCCTGCAATACAAAACCCCGTATTTCGCTTTAGGGGCAACAGCCGCGATCGTTGGGCTGGCCGCCTTCGGCGCATACACGGGGCTCAGGTTCTATCTGCGCAGGAAAAAGCGCGACGACGGAAAAGAAAATCAGCAAGCCGAAGCTCACTGATCTTTGAATGACTTGAGATAGATATCGTATACCCGGTTCTTCGGGACATTCATGTTTTTGCTGACCGATGCGATCGCTTCTTTCCCTTTGCGCCCGAATTCCAGTTCGTCGCGGAGTGCCAAGGCGATTTCGTTGTCGGTGAGCCCGCGCTCAGCAACCTTGTTCCCCTCGACGATGATGACCATCTCGCCCCTAAGCGATTCCTCGGGAAGCAAGGACAGTTCGACGATTGTGCCGCGGATGAATTCCTCATGGGCCTTCGTAAGCTCTCTGGCGATGACGGCTTTTCTATCGCCGAGGGTCGCGGCCATGGAGATGAGCGTCTTCATGATCCTGTGCGGCGACTCATAGAAGATCAGAGTCTCTTTGCGCTTGGCGAGTTCGTTTAATTCCGATACACGCTCCCCCTCTTTTGCGGGTAAGAACCCTTCAAAGTAGAAGTGTGCGCTGTCTAATCCGGAGCACGCCAGCGCATCGATTGCCGCCGACGGCCCAGACGTAACGGAGATCTTGATCCCGTTCTCCAAGCAATTGGCCACGAGCCTTTGCCCGGGGTCTGATAAGGTCGGATATCCGGCGTCGGACATATAGCAGACCTTTTTGCCCGACTTAAGGAGGTCGATGATCCTTGCCGAAGCCTCCTCCTCGTTGTGCTCATGGCAGGAGATGAAGGGCTTATCGATCTTGAAGAACGCCATAAGCTTTCCCGAATTGCGGGTGTCTTCGGCGGCGATGTAGTCGGTCTCCCTCAATACCGAAAGCGCCCTAGGCGTCATCTCCTCAAGGTTCCCGATTGGGGTCGCGATGAGATAAAGCAAGGGGGACGTGCCTTCAAAATTGAGTTCCCGTTCCATTTTTATTCGCCCTTATTCTGATTGTTGTTCGGACGATGGCCGCGGTGATGCCTGTGACGGTTATTGTTATTGCCTTGGCCCTGATTCTGGCCCTGGTTTTGGTTGTTCGGCTTATTCTGGTTATTCGGCCGATTCTGATTATTGTTGGGCCTGTTCTGGTTGTTGTCGGGGCGTTGGCCGCGGTTGTTCCGCTGCTGGTTGTTGCGGTTATTCTGGTTGTTGTTCTGATTGTTCCGCTGCTGGTTATTATTGCGGCGATCGTTCCCACTCTGATTGTTGCGGCGATCGTTCCCGCCTTGGTTGTTGTTGCGGCGATCGTTCCCGCGGTGCTTATTGCGGTTGCGGCCCCTATTGTTCTGATCATCGCGCTCAGGCTTGGCGGCGGCGTTCTCGTTCAGCGAATTTCCTCCATAGGAGGCATCCCTGACGCCCACGGCGGAGATGTTGAAGTCGGGAAGCGAATATTCGTTGACCTTCTTGACCTCTTCCTTCTTCTTATAGGTGCCGTTCATCATCGCCTTGATGTCCTCAAGCGAATAGGTCTTGTAGTCGTCCCTGGTCGAATTGACGATGCGGACGGTGCGCGAAATGATGTTCATCGCATCGACGGTGTAATCGCCGTCTTCGGTATGAACCACGGTCCCGATGTGCGGAAATTCCTTCTTCTCGATGGTGTAAGTCTCGTCTTCATAGGCCAAGCAGCAAAGCAATTTGTTGCACGGACCCGAGAGTTTCGGGATGTTCAGGGTGAGCATCTGGTTCTTCGCTTTGGCGATGGAGATGCCCTCGAACTGATTCAGGAAGGTTGAGCAGCATAGCGGCAATCCGCAGGCGCCGATGCCGCCGACCATCTTGGCCCTGTCCCTGGAGGCGAGCTGACGAAGCTCAACCCTGCAGTGGTTCAAAGCCGGGACCAAGCGGCGGAGCAATTCGCGGAAATCTACCCTCTTTTCGGTCGAGGTGTAGGTGATCGTGACCTTGCTTCCGTCGAGGGTGTAGTACGCGCTGATAAGATCCATCGGCAGGCCCAGCGCCTTGATTTCCTCGGATGCGACCGCCATGGCGCGCTTCGATTCCTTGAGGTTGAAGTTGTAGTCGACCATGTCGCTGCGGGTCGGCTTTCTCAAGATTGGCTTAAGCTCCAATTTGCCGCGGTAAAAGGAAATTGAGATTGGGGCGGTGGTGATCGTGCCGATCTCGTATCCGTTCACGGTGTCGACCACGACCAAATCGCCGATCTTCAGATCGTCGAACGTGGTCGAAAAATAATAGGATTTCTCCGAGCCCTGGAAACGGACTCCCATGTAATATGTGGAAGGATTCTCTTCAGGCATAACTCACTCCTTCGTGATGACGCTGACCAAATGCGAGAGCAAAAGCCCTCCGTTGATATTCGTTTCTATCTCCCCGCGAAGCGTCATCACGGAGAGCAAAGAGGTTTCGACGTGTGGCAGGCTGTCTGCCAAGTCACTGATTATTCTATCATAGGAACCCAAGGAAATGGGGGAACCTGTTTTCTTTGCCACGACATCCTGGAACACGACGGTCAGCATATCGAAGAAGAATCGAAGCGCCGGCTTGCCATTCAGGACAGGCGTGACCTCTTTTTGGATGGTGTAGCGCGCGATTCCGGGGTTGTCGGCAAGCGCCTCTAGGAACGGGGTGAAAACCGCTTTCGCGCTTTGGTATTCATCGGATTCGGCCTCTTCGGCCACCAAATCGCCGCTATTGTAGAAATAGGAGAGCATCTCCGCGTCTTCGGGGTTTGCCCCGGCTTCGACCGCGTCGGCGATCACCTGCTCGCGCGGCGATAGGAGCATCCTGATCGTCTCGCATCTCGAGATGATAGTGGGCAGCAATTTGGCCTCGTTCTTCGAGGTCAATATCGCATAGGTGTTCTCGGTCGGCTCCTCGAGGAACTTAAGCAGCGAGTTCGCCGCATCGGGGGTCATGTTCTCGACTTCGTTGATGACGTACACCATGATTCCCTTCTCTTCAAGGGCGGTCTGGCTGAACATCGTGGTGATCGATGTGACGTCGTCTTTCTTGATGGATGCCTCCGACCCATCGAAGAAGAAATAGTCGGGGTATTCCTCTTTCTCGATCCTGCGGCAGGTGACGCAGGATTCATCGGCTAAGGGGTCAGGATGATCGCAGAGCAACGATTTGGCGAGGTATATGGCGACTTGCTTCAAAGGAATGCCCGCTTCACCCAAAAGAAGATAGGCGTGTCCCACTCGATTGGCCTTCAGCGCGTTGCAAAAGGTCCGCCAGACCAGCGGCTGATGCTTTTCGAGGTAGGGCCTGACTTCCATTATTTCCCGAGTCTTTCCAGAATCGCTTTCATCGCGTCTTCGACGACTTCTTCGGGCGATTTGCTCGCATCGACGACGACGTATCTTTCCGGGTAGCGTTCCGCAAGCTCCAAGAATGTCTTCCTGACGCCTTCGTGGAACGACATTTTCTCAAGGTCCAGGCGATTGACTTCGCGTCCGGCGTTGGCCGCGATTCTCGCCAAGCCCTTGGACGGTTCGATATCGAATAGCAGGGTCAAATCGGGGAAAGTACCGTCGGTCGCGAACATGTTGATGTTCAACACCTTATCGATTCCGATGCCCCTCGCGCCTCCTTGATAGGCCAAAGAGGAATCGAGGTAGCGGTCGCACAGGACGACTTTGCCTTCCTTAAGGGCGGGCCAGACCTTCTGAACGAGGTGCTGCCTGCGGCTTGCGGCATACAAAAGGGCTTCGGTGATCCGGTCCATGTCCGTGTTCTTCTTGTCGAGGATCACGTTCCTGATCTCTTCGGAAATCGGGGTTCCGCCCGGCTCCCTCGTGAGGACCGTTTCATAGCCTTTTTCGATAAGCAGTTCGTTAATTTTCTTCAAAGCGGTGGATTTTCCGGAACCCTCTCCGCCTTCAAAAGTGATGAATAGGCTCATAGTTTCTTTCTCCCTTCCAGCGCCTTCGACAGAGTCAGCGAGTCGGCATAATCAAGCGACGCCCCCATCGGAAGCCCATAGGCCAAGCGCGAAACGCTGACGCCCTTGGTCTGCAATAGGCGCGCTAAATATAGCGCCGTGGTTTCGCCCTCTAGATTCGGGTTGGTCGCGATGACGACCTCCTTCACGCCTTCGGATTCGATCCTCTCGAAGAGGGATTCGATGTTCAGCGAGTCGGCGCCAAGGCCTTTCGAGGGGGATATGACCCCGCCGAGGACATGGTAAATGCCGTGGAAGTCGTTCAGCTTTTCGAACGCCAAGGCGTCTTTTGGGAACGAGACGACGATCAAAGTGGAATGGTCCCTGCTCGGATCATCGCACACCTCGCATTTTCCGTCTTCGGCATAGAGGCCGCATTTGGGGCACTTGTGGATGTTCGTCCTGCAATCTTTGATCGCCTCGGCGAATCCGAGCGCATCGTCTTCGCGCATTTCCAAAACCGCGTACGCCATACGCTCTGCGGTTTTGGTTCCGATTCCGGGAAGTTTAGAAAAGGAATCCACCAAGGCTATATAGCTTGGAAGTTCCTTCATGATCAGAACATTCCGGTCTGGCCGGTGATCTTTTCTTCGATTTCGTCGTTGGCTTTGGTGATGGCTTCGTTGGCCTCATTCAAAGCGAGCGCGATGGTGTCCTGGAGCATCTCGACGTTCTCGGGGTCGAGCGCATCCGGATCGATCTTAAGGGATTTGATCGTGCGGTTGCCGAGCATCACAAGCTCGACCATGCCGTTTTTCGAGACCGCGAATTCCTTCGCGTCGAGCTCGTCATGGGCTTTCTTCATTTCGCGCTGGATCTTTTGGGCGCGCATGAGCATTTGTTGCATCTGGTTCATCTTTATTCTCCTTTTGGAATGTCCAGAGTGATGTTTTCAGCGCTCGGCAGCTTTCCGACCTGCTTCAGGCTGAAATATAGGGACTGGCAGCGGTTTGAATCCTGCCTGTCCAAAGCGTAGACAAACACCCTTCTTCCAAGCAACGCCTCGATCATGTCGGCGATGGCGGGCTGGTTTTCCTTGAAATTGGCGATGTCGCGCTTTTTGGTGAAGTTGAAATTGACGAGCAACGCTTCCGCGGTCAAACAGAAGGGTTTTCCTTCGGATAGCAGGGTCGCAACGTCTCCGAGCTCTGCGTCGAGCTTCATATCCGCAAACGCGGACCACTTGGCGAAAAGCTCCTGTCTTTCGGTCTTGAATTTGGACCCGAGGACCATGATGTTCACGACCGTGTTGTCGTCGAGCGTCTGGAGTTCCCCGTCGTTGGTGATGGTCCTGTGCTGGATTCCACTCACGTCGAACGGCGCAGTATAGGTGGCCTCGGGGATGGGCGCGGGCTCTGGTGCCTGTTGCACGTGGACCTTCTCCTCCTTCTTCGGGAGGGGTTCTGCCTGAGGCGCGGCCTTCTCGTGCGTCGGGAACGGTTCGGCTTCCACTCTCTTGGGCTCAACAACCGGAGCGACGGGCTCGGCCGCTTTCGGCTCAACTTGCGGGGCGGGCTCTTCTTCCTCGGGTTCGTCGTCGGCGACTAGGAAATCGGGGACTGTCGTGCCGAGGTAAGGCATGCCGCTATTGGGGTCATAAGCAGCCGTTTCGGGCTCCTTTTTGACCTCTTTCGGCTTAGTTTCTGCAGGCTTTTCTTGCAAAACTGCAGGTTTTTCGGGCTCGGGTTTCGCTTGCGGGACAACCGGCTGCTGAAGCGGAACGATGGGGTCTTCTTTGATCTCGGGCTCATTGCCGCTTAAGGCGGTGAGCTGGAGAAGAGCCAACTCGAACAGCGATCTGATGTTCGACACGGATTTGAAATCGATTTGCGTTTTGAGGAGCACGTCGATCATCTCGTTGGCGAACTTTACGCTCACGGATTTGCCGAGGTCCTGGATCTCGGATTCCTTGGTGACGGTCAATAGGGACGAGGATTTCGTCTTCTTATAGATAAGGAGGTCTTTGAGAACGTCGAGCAGGCTTGCGCAAAGCCTCTTGATGTCGATTCCGGCGTCGAGGAAGTCCTGCAATTTCTTGAGGACGTTCGCAACATCGCCCGCAGCGACGAGCTTCAGCAAGGCGATTTTCTCTTTGGTGGAGGTTAAACCGAAAACCTGAAGGACATCGGCTTGTCTCAGCGCGTCTCCGCCATATGCGAGGGCTTGGTCCAAAATGGAGAGGGAATCGCGCATGCCACCGTCGGCAAGGGCAACGATTTCGTTGAGGGCAGGCTCTTCGAACGGAACGCCTTCATTATTGAGGACCCAGATGAGCTTTTCCTTAAGGTCGGCATCATCGATTTTCCCGAAATCGTAGCGCTGGCACCGAGACAAAATGGTCGGAAGGACCTTGTGGGGCTCAGTGGTCGCCAAAATGAAGATGACGTGCTCCGGTGGTTCTTCCAAGGTCTTGAGCAACGCGTTGAAAGCACCCTGGGACATCATGTGGACTTCGTCGATGATGTAGATCTTCATGCGCCCCTTGATCGGGGAGTAGCGGACCTTATCGATGAGGTCCCTGACCTGGTCGACGCCATTGTTGCTGGCGGCGTCGATTTCGATGACGTCAGGATGGGAGCCGCTGTTGAGGGCGAGGCAGTTCGAGCATTCGTTGCACTGGCAGCCAACCCCTTGTTCGCAGTTCAGCGCCTTGGCAATAAGCCTCGCCATCGTGGTTTTTCCGGTGCCTCTGGGGCCGCAGAAAAGATAGGCGTGCGCCAATTTGTTGTTGTTGATCGCGTTCCTTAAGGTGCGGACGATCGCTTTTTGGCCGGCGACCTCCTCGAAGGTCATCGGACGGTATTTGTTATAGAGTGCTTTGTAGGCCATAAACTTCTGGGGATTATTATACATTTCGCAACCTTCAGTTCCTAGGGGCTAATCATAGATTAGGCATGTTTAAGCATTCTTGCCGGCATGCTATAATTGCGCCGAACAGGCAGGTTTTGTTATGGACGACAGCATGAAAAAGCGTTTGCAGGCAATGAAGGAACGCTATTACCAATTGGACGAAGAACTGTCCCACGATGATGTGGCCGCCGATTTGAATCGCTTCATGAAAATGAGCAAGGAAAAAGCCGGCCTCGAACAAGCCACCAAAGCGTACGAAGAGTATTTGAAACTCGAACAGGAAGTCGCCGAATCTTACGAAATTGAAGACATGGGTGACCCGGAAATGACTGAACTCGCAAAAGAGAGCAGGAAAGCGGCGCTGGAGAGAATGGATGAATTGAGCGTTAACCTCAAGGCTCTTTTGCTCCCCAAAGACCCCAATGACGATAAGAACATCATCGTCGAAATTCGCGGCGCGGTCGGCGGTGACGAAGCCAACATCTTCGCCGGCGATCTCGTGAGGATGTACAACAAATACGCTGAACGTCAGGGGTGGAAAATCAAATTGCTGGACGCGTCTTTAGGCGCTGCCGGCGGTTATTCCTCGGTGTCGTTCATGATCAAAGGCGACTCCGTCTATTCGAAATTGAAGTACGAATCGGGCGCCCATCGCGTTCAAAGGGTTCCGAAGACCGAGGCCAGCGGACGTATTCATACTTCGACCGCGACCGTCCTCGTCATGCCGGAAGCGGAAGAAGTCGATGTTCAGATCAATCCCAACGACCTGAGAATCGATACCTATCACTCCCAGGGTGCCGGCGGACAGAACGTCAACAAGACCGAATCCGCGGTCAGAATCACTCATATCCCCACTGGATTGGTCGTCGCATGCCAAACCGAGAAGGCCCAATTGCAGAACAAAGAAATCGCGATGCAGATGATCCGCGCCAAGGTTTTGGCCCATTTCCAAGAGCAGGAAGACAGCAAGCGCGCGAGCGAGAGAAAGCTCAAAGTCGGTACCGGAGAGAGGTCTGAGAAAATCAGAACCTACAACTATCCGCAGAACCGCGTGACCGATCACCGCATCGGATACACCGTTAATAAATTAGATAGGATCATGGAAGGCGACCTCGATGATCTTCTGGCCGCGCTGATCCACTACGATCAGGAGCAAAAGCTTCTCGAAGAGCAGGAGGCTGACAATGCCTAAGATCTACGAAGTCTACGGCAATGCCATTAATAAAGGTAAGGATAAGGGGATCCTTTCCGCCGACCTTCGCCTTTTGATCGCCCACGATATGGGTTATGACCTCCCAATCGACACCTTGTATCACAAGGACGACGAGATGACACATCTCGATGAGTTCAATGCCCAATACGAGCGTTTGCTGAACAATGAGCCGGTCGAATATATCATCAACGAGGCCCAGTTCTTGGAATACAAACTCTATGTGGACCCCAACGTTCTCATCCCGAGAATGGAAACTCAAGAGCTTGTAGCCAATATCACGGAGCGCATCATGGACTACTATGATCCCCGCAACTATTTGGTATGCGCGGACATCGGCACTGGTTCTGGCGCGATTGCCCTGGCGTTAAAAGGGATCTTCAAAAACTGGCTAATGAGCGCCAGCGATGTCTCGGACAAGGCGCTTGAGGTCGCTAAGAAAAACTTTAAGACATATGGTTTTTCCATTAACGCTTTGAAGGGAAAATCTTTAGAGCCTTATATCGAGGCAAATATGAACCTCGACATCATCGTCAGCAACCCTCCTTACATCATTAACAAGGAGGATGTTCAGAGCTCCGTAAAAGACTTTGAGCCCGCTCAAGCCTTATATTTAGAGGACGGAAATAACGTGTATGAGGATGTTTTCCGCGACTATAAAAAGGTGAAAAAGGGCAGTTTGCTCATGTGCTTTGAGATCGGTTACGACTTAAAAGACTACCTAATTAAGCTCATGAAGGACTATTTGGAGGATTATGAGTACGAATTTGTTGAAGATCTGAATGGTCTGACCAGATTCTTATTCGTGAATTGCAAATAATCATGGATACAAAAGTTATAAATTGGAATGAAGCGGAAAACGCAGT
>JAILKX010000237.1 GCA_024693415.1 Bacilli bacterium | reverse complement strand
CTCTTTATGAACGTCTTTTTGTTTAGGCTCTAATGAAATTTTTCGTGGCGCGTTGCAGACAAAAAGGCGGGGACGTGTATGCGTTTTGGCCTTAAACGACAGGAAACGCGCACAATTCAGGTCAGTGGTTTTTCACTTGTTCAGCTAAATTGATATAATGTCACGGAGGGATTCGATATGTACCGCCTGAAGCTTTACGATGAAACGTTAATCCGGTTCGACATGTTCTATGACGAACGTGGTTTTGGCGTTGAAAATATCGAAATTTTATGTGAGCCCTCCCGCCTTCCTTTGGATTTGGTTCCGGATGAGGAAGGGCTTGCTCGTTTCATCAAAAGAAGGGCAATTCCCAAGAATAGGGAATTCGTCGATAAAATTCTCGCCCAGTTCGGCTTGAACCACAACAACGTGAAGGGAATCATCGATATCTGCAAAGGCCTCTCGCTTAACGATTCGTGTTGGATCGTCGAAGATGGCTTCGAGAAGAGCTTCGCGTCCATGAATCTCTACCAAAACCGCTTTAACCGGACGCTTGCTTTGGTCGCGTTCACCGGAAATAGCTCAAGCCCCGCCAAAGGCCTTTCTTCTTCCCCAGAATTTACGACCTCGGGTCAGCTTGCGAAGGGGTGGAGGAGAGATAACGGTCAGATCGTTCTTTTCAAAAGCGGCACCACCGGATATGCGAATGCCGGTCTAGAGCCATATTCGGAATATTATGCCTCGCAAATCGCTGAAGCGATGGGCGTGAACCATGTGGAGTATGGCCTTGCAAAGTGGAAGAAGAGGCTATGCTCAACTTGCCCCCTTTTCACCGACATTGACCATTCCTTTATCCCGATGGGCCATCTGGTGCCTAGCGGCGGCATGCCCGCCGTCATGAAATACCTAAAAGGGCTAGGCGAGGAATTCTATGAATCGCTTCTAGATATGATTGCCTTCGACGCCGTCATTCTGAACACCGATCGCCATTATGGGAATTTCGGGTTGATGGTCGACAACAAGACTAACAAGCCCATCGCTTTTGCCCCGCTTTTCGATAATGGGGCAGGGCTTTTGCCATATGCGATGGACGACGATGAATTCTCTTCGCCGGAAAAACTTACCCTCTATATCAAAACCAGGACGCCTGCCGCATATGACTCCTTCATCGGAATGGCGAAATCGTGCATCGGCAAGAGGCAGAAGGAAAAGCTGCGCCGCCTGATTGGCTTCCGCTTCACAAAACGTGGACGCTATAATCTGCCCTCAGCAAGGCTCGCCGCCCTTGAATCCGTGGTCAAGGAGCAGGTCGAGGAATTGCTGGGATAAGCCTTTTTGCCTCTTCAAAAGATAACTCGCCAAACGGCTTCCAATAAAAAACACCAGGGACATGTATGCGTTCTGGTGCTTTTTTGATGTCAATGGAGGACCATTGAGTCGGGGATGTCGTCGCTGGCGGATTGGAATTTCTCAACCAGGTCTTTGACGGTTAGGCCCTTCTTTTCCTCGCCCTTGGCTTCGAAGATGATTTTGCCTTCCGACATCATGATGAGGCGGTTGCCGTATTTGATGGCGTCCTTCATGTTGTGGGTGATCATGAGGGTCGGGATCTTCTGCTCGGTGACGATCTTTTCGGTGAGCTCCATCACGGTTTTGGCCGTTTTGGGGTCGAGCGCAGCGGTATGTTCGTCAAGCAGGAGCAATTTCGGCTTGATCATGCTCGCCATGAGGAGGGTCACCGACTGGCGCTGGCCGCCGGAGAAGGTGCCCATGGGGGCGTCTAACCTCTTCTCTAGGCCTAGGCCAAGCGGGAGGAGCAGCTCTTGGAATTCTTCCTTCTTCTGCTTGGTGAGGGCCCAGCGGAAGGGCGATTGCTTTTGCCCCCTCCTTGAGGCGATGGACAGGTTCTCGAAAAGGGAGATGTCGGCGATCGTGCCCATCATCGGATCCTGGAACACGCGGCCGATATGGGCGGCGCGCTTCATAATCGATTGATGGGTGATGTCTTCCCCGTCTAGGACGATGCTGCCCTCATCCGGGAGGATAGTGCCGGCGATGAGGTTCAATAGGGTCGTCTTTCCGGATCCGTTGGAGCCGATGACGGAGATGAAGTCGTCGTCTTCGATCGTGAGGTCGAGCCCGCGGAGGACGTATTTGTCGTTGGCGGGGTTGTTGTCCATGTGGAACGTCTTGTGGAGGTTTCTGATCTCTAGCATGAGGTCACCTCCCCAAGGCAATGCTTGACGATGGATTGCTTAAGCTCGCTTACGGCGTCTTGCTTAGGCGGTTCGCCTTCGCCCGCGGCTTCCGGTTTTCGGCGATTGGGCGAGGACGTGTGTTTGTTTTTGATGTAGGTGATGAGCAATTGCAGCGCGATGACGGCGACGAGCAGCAGGGCTTTGTAGACCGAGAGCATGTAGCCGTGGACGTCGATGAGCATCAGCACCTGGATCAGGTACCAGTAGAGGAGCGAGCCGACCATGGTGGCGATCAGGTTCAGCTTGAAGGACTTGTGGCCGAAGATCATCTCCCCGAGGAACAAAGAGCTGAGGGCGATGACGATCATGCCCTGGCCATCGGTGGGCAAACCCATGCCGTTATGCTGGCCATAGAGGCAGGCGGCGAGGCCGATGAGGCCGCCGGAGATCGCGAGCGCGATGATCGACATCCGCTCAACGTTGATGCCATTGGCGCGAGACATGTGCGCGTTTTTGCCCGAAGCGCGGATCGCCATGCCAAGCTCCGTCCCGAAGAAGAAGTACAGGGCGAAGGCGCAGACGGCGAGCAGCACGAGGGTGACGATGATGTAGGAGAGGTAGGAGGCATAGAAGAGCCAAACGCGATCCTTTCCCCATCCCGCGAGGATGTTCTTGAGCCAATTGAAGACGGTGAGGTGGGCCGAGGGATCGAAGGACGCCTGGCCGGCTTTGAGCGAGTTGATCATGATGGCCAAACCGAAGGTCAATGCCATGACGATGATGCCCGACAGCAATGGTGGGGTTTTGAGATATATCGTGAGCAAGGCGTTCAGCACGCCGCAGACGGCCCCGATGGCGATCGATATCAACATGACGAGCCAGGGGTTCACGTCCGCGTCGATCAACACCGCGGTGAGCATCGTGATGAGGGGCAATATGCCCTCGACGGATAGGTCTGCGATATTGAGGACGCGGAAGGAGATGAAGATACCTAAAACCAAGATCCCGAGAATCAATCCGTTCACCCAAGGGTTGATGAAGAAGGAACGGAGAGTGGAGGCGTCAAGGTAGGTTAGGAGTGTCATGAGATAACTGCGCCCTCGGTGCTTAGGACCGCTTCGGGAACGGTGATCCCGAGCGAGGTCGCGAGAGTCTTGTTAATAAATAAATTATTTTTGTCGCAAGTTTCAACAGGAATTTCAGAAATTGTCTTCTTGTCGCCCAAAATCTTGATCGCCTGAGCGCCAGCCTGCTGGCCGCATTCGTAGTAGTCGACGCCCATCGCGAAGGTGCAGCCTTCGATCATGCCGGTGTCGGAGCCGACGACGATGAGCTTGTCGATTCGGGCGTCGTTGGCGGCCTTGATCATCGACATCGAGTTCGCGATGGTGTCATCGGTCGGGAGGAAGACGGCATCGACGTCGCTGCCGATGGCGGCGAAGGCAGAGGTGATTTCAGAGGCGGCGGTGATGGTCTTGCGCTCGAAGGCGATGTCGTGCTCGGTGAGCCACGCTTCGGCGATTTCGACCTGGTAGACGCTGTTGACCTCGGTCGAGGTGAAGAAGGAGCAGACCTTATCGACGCCTTCGAATTTGGAAAGGACGGTGAGCTCTTCGGCGATCGGGCCGATGTCGAGGACGCCGGTGCAATTGCCTTCCGGGGCGTCGAGGTTGGTCACGAGGTTCGCGCCGATCGCATTGGTGACGGCCGAGAAGAGGACCGGGATGTCGCTGCCGAAGCTCGCGACCGCGTTCTTCAAAGCGGAAGCGGA
>JAILKX010000222.1 GCA_024693415.1 Bacilli bacterium | reverse complement strand
TCGAAGACGCCGTAGGACCTGACGTATTCCGATTCCGATAGGGGCTCATCGTCGATGACCCTGCGGATGGTTTCGGCGAGGAGGTCCTTCAAGGTCAATACGGTGACGAAGGGGAGATCCTTGAACCTCTTCTCAAGCGGGATGGAGTCGGTGACGACCACCTCATCGAATAGGCCCATGGTGAGCATTTCGTAGCAGGGGTCGGAGAAGACGGGGTGGATGGCTAAGATGGAGACGGATTTGGCGCCGGCTTCGCGGAGGGCTTTGGCGCCTATGACGGCCGAGCGGCCGGTGTCGATCATGTCGTCGATCATGAAGCAGTGCTTGCCGCTTACGTCGCCGATGATGTTCATGCATTCGGGCTGGAGGTTGGCGTTCCTGCGCTTATCGATGATGGCGATGGGGGCGCCTAGGGGCTCGGCGAGGTCCCTCGCCCTATTGACTCCGCCGTGGTCGGGGGAGACGACGATGGAATCCTTGAGCGTATCTTTCCTTTTGGAAAGGTATTTGCCTAAGATCGGAACGGCGGTTAAGTCGTCGACCAAGCAGGAGAAGAAGCCCTGCTCCTGGGCGGCGTGGAGGTTGACGGTGATGACGCGGTCGACGCCGGCTACCGAGATGAGCTTAGCGACGAGGGCGCTGGTGATGGGCTGGCGGGGCTTGGCTTTGCGATCTTGCCTAGCGTAGCCGAAGTAGGGGACGACGAGGTTGATCTCCTTGGCGCTTGCCCTGCGGCAGGCATCGACGAGGATCAGCGCTTCCATCAGATTCTCGTTTACCGGCGGGCAGGTGGACTGGATGATGAAGATCCTTTTGCCCCTGACGGTTTCCTTCGGCTCGACGATGATCTCGCCGGAAGGGAATCGCTGGAGACGGCGGTCGCTTAGGGGAAGTCCGAGCTTCTTCGCGATCTTCTTCGCCAATTCCTCATTGGCGGAGAGGGAGAATAATTGAACGTCTTCGTACATTGGGTTTTCCTCCAACGCCCGTCATTATACCACCCGTCCAATGGATTTCTTCCAGTTTCACGCATGGAATGCAAAAAATGGCGCGAGAAGTACATTTTTGTTTGGACACTTTCGCGTTTTCCTTATAATCTATACAATGGTTTTGTAGGAGGAGTCCCCATGGAAGAGCTTGTGATGTCGCATCGGGAAATACTCGATGCATGCGAAGATATCGGCGCAAAACTGAAGGAGAGGCTATCCCGCGCGAAGGGAGTTCCCGTCTGCGTCTGCGTGATGAAGGGGGCGGTGAACTTCATGGTCGACCTCATGGAGGCGATCGAGGCGGACATGCTGACCGACTATATCCAGGTGAGCTCCTACGAAGGCGGCACCTCAACTACGGGCAAGATCACTCTTAAGAAGGATGTAACCCATAGGATCAAGGGCAGGACCATCATCCTCGTCGAGGACGTCGTCGACACCGGAATCACGATGGACTTCCTCGTCAAGCACTTCGAGGAGATGGGGGCGGCCGAGGTGATCGTCGTCACCTTGTTCGACAAAGTTGCCTCCCGCAAGGTCCCGGTCAAGATCGACTATAGCGGCAAGGTCCTCGAATCCAATAAGTTCCTAGTCGGCTATGGCCTCGACTACAGGGGCTTGCTCAGGAACGTCCCGTTCGTCTACGTCCCGTCGAAGGACGAGCTCGAAGCCTGGGACAGATTCATCGCTCAGGAATAACGTTAAGGCGCCCAATCCGGCGCTTTTCATATCGCTTAGAATTTCAAAGGCGTCGACTATAATCGACAAGGCTGCCAAAAATGGATCATGTATTATTGAAGGGAGTCATGTTCGACCAACATGAATCTATCAGGGATTCCAGGATCGTTCCTGCGCGTGAGTTCGTGCTTTCCTGATATCCGACGCGAATTCGCATACACGTCCCCCGCGGATTGCCTTTCCAAGGAGGACAAATCTTGGCCAAAAACGGCGAGATTGCTCTTGACCGAGGTGGGCACCCTGAGCTAAGGGGGATCTTAGCTCCGGCGCCGCCCGGGGTATATGAAAAGGACTGTCGATGGGTAGGCAGTCCTCTCTCTTATTTGGAATGAAGGATAAATTACTTCTTCTGGGTGCCGAAGATGCGGTCGCCGGCATCGCCTAGTCCTGGGACGATGTAGGCGTTCTCGTTGAGCTTCTCATCGAGGGCGCAGATGTAGAGGGGGATGTCGGGGCACTTCTCGGAGAAGGCCTTGACG
This sequence comes from Bacilli bacterium, assembly GCA_024693415.1. Next base: position 2,003 of record JAILKX010000222.1, on the reverse strand, counting down.
CCTTCGGGGGCGGCGATGATGCAGAGGAAGGAGATGTCCTTCGCCCCGTGGGCGCGGAGCATCTTGACCGCGTCGATCGCCGAGCCGCCTGTGGCGAGCATCGGATCGACGAGGTAGACCTTGAGCTCGCTTAGATTGTCGGGGAGCTTGCAATAGTATTCGTGGGGTTCGTGGGTGACCTCATCGCGATAGAGGCCGATATGGCCGAAGCGGGCTTCGGGGAGGAGCTTGGCGATGCCGTCGGCCATCCCTAAGCCTGCCCTTAGGATCGGGACGAAGCAGAGGTTCCTCGCGACGACATGGGGCTGCATCGAGGGGGCGATGGGGGAGGTGACGAGGCGCGATTCCGTCTTGAGGTCCCTCAAAGCCTCATAGCCTTCGAGCATCGAGATCTCGTGGACGAGTTCGCGGAAGGCGCCGCAGGGGAGGTCTTTATCGCGTAAGAGCGAGACTTTGTGCTGGATGATGGGGTGGTCTAAGACCGTGACGTTTGGAAGCTTTTCCATGGTGGTGATCTCCTTTAAAAGAAAACCCCGAAAGGGGTTAGCTGAATCAGCGGTTAAACTGGATGATGGCCTCGAACGGGATGCCGATGTTCTCGCGCCCGTTCAGGTCGGTGAGCTCGATGGCGGTGACGGCGCCTACGATCTCGACGTCTGCGAGCTCGCAGAGGCCTTTCATGGCGCGGAAGGTTCCGCCGGTGGCCATGAGGTCGTCGACGAGCAATACGCGGTCGCCCTTCTTGAGCGAGTTCGCGGGGATCTCGAGCTCGTCGGTGCCGTACTCGAGGTTATAGGCGATCTTGACGGTCTTGCCGGGCAGCTTGCCGGCTTTGCGGGCCATCGCGAAGGGGATGCCCATCTTATAGGCCAAGGGGCAGCCGAAGACGAATCCGCGGGACTCGGGGCCGATGATGATGGTCGGCTTCTTGTCTTCCGCCCAGGCCGCCATCCTGTCGATGCATTCGCGGTACGCCTCGGGGCAAGCCAAAAGGGGAGAGATGTCCTTCCAGGAGATCCCGGGCTTCGGGAACCCTTCAGTGACGCCGATGTATTTCTTTAAATCCATGATAGTGACCTCTGAACCGCCGAATATTGTAACCTCAAAATCCTTTTTGACCACAGGCAAATGCAATTATTGGCGAAATTGGGTCCGATATTGATTGGCGTCAAATTGGGGCGTATAGCCGCGTTTCGGCGCGAAAACGCCGCAGAACGCGGACGGTTAGGATTTGGATTGCAGCTCTAAGACCTTGGAAAGCAGGGCCTTATAGGCTTCCTCCGCCTCTTCGATTTCCTGGACCGCCTTCTCCATCGGGCAGATGTCGTCGCCCCGGCGGTTGATGATCTTCTCGGTGAGGGTAGCATAGGCGCAGGGGATGTTGTGCGCCTCCAATAGGGCTAGGGCGCCTGTTGAGACCACTTCGCCATAAGCCTCTTTGGCTTTGGCCTTGATGAGCAAGAAGGCGACGGCGCGCCCGATGATCTTGTCGGCGACCGAAAAGCCCTCTAGGTCGATGCCTTCCTCCAGTAGGAACGCGATCGGCTTGATGCCTCGCTCAGCGGAGACATAGGCGCGGTCGCCCAAAACCAAGGCGCAGGTATGGCCTTCTAGAAGCTTTATGGCTCGGTCGAGGTCGCTCATTCGAATTCCTTCGCGACCTTCTCAAGCAGCTGCCTGATCGGCAGGTTCTGGGGGCAGACGTGCTCGCAGCGCCCGCATTTGATGCAGTCGCTTGCCTTGCCCCTGTCCTTCACGAAATTGTTGTAGGCTGGGCCGTAGTCCCAGTGGCGCTTGGCGGTCTTGCCATTGAGGCAGGCGAATAGATCGGGGATCGGGATCTGCTTCGGGCACCCGTCGACGCAATACCGGCACGCGGTGCAGGCGATGACGTCCTGGGATTTGAAGACCTCGACGACTTTATCCAAGGCTTTCCTCTCCTTTTCGTCGATCGGCTTGAAGGTCGCGCCCATGAAGGAGATGTTGTCCCTCATCTGCTCGAT
>JAILKX010000221.1 GCA_024693415.1 Bacilli bacterium | reverse complement strand
GTCTCATAGAACCGCTTGCCGGCCTCCAAGGAGAGGTAATCCTTCATCTTCGGGGCGCCTTGCGCGATCTTCTGATCCTCGGGGACCTTGCAGTCGAGGATGCGCATCGGGTTGAGTTCCAACCTCTGGTGGCAATCCTCGCACATTCCGTCGATCTTGTCGGCGAAATATGCCTTTAGCGCTTCCTTGTAGGCGAGGCGCGATTCCGCGTCGCCCAAGGTATTGACCTTGACCACGAGGTTCTTGAATCCGAGGTAGGCGAGCGCCCGCATCGCTAAGGCAATGCATTCGGCGTCGAGGCGCGGGGAATCCTCCCCCACCGCCTCAACCCCGGCCTGGGTGAATTGGCGATACCTTCCAAGCTGCGGCCTCTCGTAGCGGAACACCGGTCCCGCGTAGAAGACCTTAAGGGGAAGGTCGTTGGTGGCGTAGAGCTTCTTCTCGACGATGCTCCTGATCACGCCGGCGGTGCCTTCGGGGCGGAGGGTCAAACTCCTATCGCCCTTATCGAGGAAGGTGTACATCTCCTTGCGGACGACGTCGCTCGCCTCGCCCGTCGAACGGGTGAAAACCTCGGTGTGCTCGAGGATCGGGGTCTCGATGTTCTGGTAGCCGTATTGCTTGGCCACCGCCTTGAACAGATTTTGGATATATGCGTACCCGTCGGCTTCTTCGCCGAACAGGTCATGGGTTCCTTTTACTGCGTTGATTGCCATAGAAAAAATCCTTTCGCTAGACTGCAATATTATATTCCCCTGCCTATAAAATAGGCAATCAATGGGTGATGCGTTTTACCGAATATACGCCCTTTAGGCCCAGAAGGTCTCCCGAGATGTCGTTGAGGACCTTGGAGTCCGGGACGGCGATGGTGAGCGAGAAGATATCGTTCATCGTTTCCTTGATGAGGTGGGCCTTTAGATCGGATACGCCGATGCTTTTGGCCGCGATCTTCTGCAATATCTCGGTCAATAGGTTCGGGCGGTCGTTGGCGAAGATCTCGATGTCGACTGGATACGAAGCGATGCCGAGGTCCTCCTTCCAGGCGACTGGGATGAGGCGCCTCGTCGAGGAGACGTTCGGGCAGTTCGCGCGGTGGACCGTGATGCCTTTGCCTTTGGTGATGTAGCCGACGATCGCATCCCCCGGGATCGGGGTGCAGCAATGGCCGAGGGCGATCGCGAGGTTCCCGGGATCCCCAGGCACCGTGACGGGGCACTTATCGTCATAGACCGGCTTCTTGAGTTTGCGCAGATCGATCTCCGGCGCCTTCTTTTTCACGCGAAGGAGGTCTAAAACCGCCGACGGTGCGGGGTTTTTGCCGGCGATCATCACGAAGAAGTCGTCGAGGTTCGTGAAATGGTATTCGTTGCGGAGAAGCTCGCTGTCGAGCATCTTCATCGCCTCTTCTTCCTCGACGTCTTGGGCGCGGAAGGAATCGAAGAGCGACTGCTTGCCCTGCTTGATCTTCTCGTCGCGGACAAGGGCGGCGTCGCGGCGCTGGAGCGCGCGGCGGATATGGGCTTTGGCGGAGCTCGTCTTAGCGATCTCAAGCCAGGAGTCATTGGGGCCTGGGGCGGTCTTGGAGGTGCGGATCTCGCACACGTCGCCGGTCTTTAGGACCGTGTTGAGCGGGACCCCTATTCCGTTAACGACCGCGCCGACGGCGGAATCGCCGACCTTGGTGTGGATCTTGTAGGCGAAATCCAAAGTGGTAGCCCCATTCGGGATATCGATGACTTTGCCAAGAGGCGTGAACACGTAGACGTTCGCCCCGAAGATGTCGTTGGTGAGGTTCGCCATGTATTCGGAGGCGGAGCCGGAGTCGTTGCCCGAGAGCGAGACGAAATCGCGGAACCAGTGCAGCTGCTCCTCGATCTCCTTCTGCTCCTCCTTGGCGTTATAGTGATTTCCCTCTTTGTATTTCCAGTGGGCGGCGATGCCCTCCTCGGCGATCTGGTCCATCTCCTCGGTGCGGATCTGGATCTCATAGACCTGTCCGTCGCCGGAGATGATCGAGGTGTGAAGCGACTGGTACATGTTCGGCTTCGGCATCGCGATGTAATCCTTGAAGCGACCGGGGATCGGCTTATAGGTCGAATGGATGATACCGAGGATCTCGTAGCAATTTATAACGGTCTCAGTAATGATACGGATTGCCAAGACATCGTAAATCTCGTCGAAAGAATGTCCTTTCTCATACATTTTGCGGTATATCGAGTAAATACTCTTGACGCGGCTCTCCATCTTCACCTTGATATGGTGGTCGAGCATGATGTCGGCGATGCGTTTCTTGAGGGATTCAAGCGAATGCCTGCGGTTCTCGAAGCGCTCGTTGACGAGGCTCAAAATCTCTTTGTAGCGCGCGGGCTGCATGTACTTAAGGCAAAGGTCCTCGAGCTCGCTTTGGACGGTGTTCATACCTAAGCGATGGGCGATCGGGGTGAAGACCTCGAGGGTCTCCTTCGAGAGCGCGGTCTGGCGTTCGGGCGAAAGCGAGTCGAGCGTGCGCATGTTATGGAGGCGGTCGGCGAGCTTGACGATGATGACGCGGACGTCTCTAGCCATGCCAAGGAAGATCTTCCTATGGTCCTCGGCCTCGAAGTCCTCGGCGGTCATGCGCGAGAGTTTCATGCGCTGGATCTTGGTGAGCGAGTCGACGATCTTAGCGACATCCTCGCCGAATTCGCGCTCGATGTCCTCGATCGTGGTGTCGGTATCCTCGACCACGTCGTGCAAAAATCCGGCCGCGATGGTGTCGGGGCCGCTGTGGAGCTGAGCCAAGATATAGGCGACTTCGAGCGGGTGATGGATGTAATCCTCGCCCGATTTTCTCTTCTGCCCCGCGTGTTTCTTCGCGGCGAAAAGATAGGCTTTGTGGATGAGCTTTTGCGAGTCCTCGGCGGTGATGTAGAGGCAGAAAAGCGCGCGGAGGTCGTCGTATGTGTGCATGGGGTAGCCGCCGTTGACCGGTGGCTTCGCCGAAGTCTTTGCTGCGGGCATGATCACTTCTCCTCCTTTTCTGCGTATAGGGTGAGCGTCCAGTCGCCCCTGAATTCATTAATGCCGAATTTGACGTCCAAGTCAACTAGCGGCATCTCGAAATCGGACTTCCCGAGGCGATAGGCGAAGAGTTTCACCTTGTGGCCTAGCGGGGTGCTGAGGCACCTGCCGTCGCGGGTGTATTGGAACGTGTCGGTCCTAAGGTTCGCAAGCCGGAACACGGGTTCAGGGTAATCCATGCCGTATGGCCCGAGGGCGCGGATCGCGCGATAGGTATCCATATTGGCCTCGGAGAGGTCGATATCCATCGGCTCCACCACGACTTTCTTGGTCCTTTGTTTGGAAGCAAGGCGGATGAATTCCTCGCGGAAGATCGGATAATCTTCCTTTTTGATCGTGAGCCCGCCGGCGCGGGGATGGCCGCCGCTTTGGACGATATAGGGGCGGAGCGCATCGAAGGTCTCGGTGATGTCGAAACCGTCGGATGAGCGCGCGCTTCCGATGTAGCAAGAGGAATCCTTGGGCGAGTTCGTGAAGACGACCGTCGGCTTGGAATTGGTGTGCATGACGTTATTGGCGACGAGCCCGATCAAGCCTTCCGAGATGTTCGCGACGATGACGTTCGCGGCGCAGGAAGGATCGATCTTGATCTTCGAGGCCGCTTCGAGGGTCGCGGACTTCCTAAGCTCATTCATCTTGCCCATCCAGGCGGCGATGTCGGCTTTCTTCGGGTTGTCGAGGTCGGCGAAATAATGGACCACGCGCATCGAGGAATGGTCCTCGACGAGGCGCCCGATCGCATTGATCTTCGGGATGATCTCCATCCCGAGCGTCTTCTCGTCGACGATCGTGTGCGAGGTGAGCATCATGATCTCGGGATAGCGGTTCTGGCGGATATAGCGGAGCGCTAGGGCCAATAATTCGCGGTTATGGTAGCGGATCGGCATCAGGTCGCTTACAAGCGAGATCGCGCCCAAAGTGAGCAGATAGTCGTCCTTTTCGCCCAATAGAGCGATGGAGAAAAGCGCGGAGAGGTAGCCCGCAGACACCGCGCACTGCCCATATTGCATGAGCTTATCGTGGACGATCGCGGTCGCTGGGGGAAGGGAGGCCGGGAGGTCATGGTGATCGATGATGACGGTCTCGATGCCGCGGGTCAGCAAATAGCTCACCTGATCGAGGCAGCTGACCCCATTGTCGACCAAGATGACGAGGCCGTATCCCGAGGAAGCGATCTTCTCGGCGTTTTCCATGGTGAGGCCATAGCCATCGCGCGCACGCGTAGGTATATAAAAGGATATGCCGTACCTCATCTTGTGGAAGCATCTCACGATGATCGAGGTGGCCATGAAGCCGTCGGTGTCGTAATCCCCGTAGACGATGATCTTCTTGCGCTCATTCATCGCCCTTTTGATGACGCCGACCGCGGTTTTGACCGCCGGCTCGTCGGAAATCAGGGGAATGAAATCAAAAGAGGGCTCACGCGCCATGCGCGCGAGCTCCTCTTCGGATAATCCGAGGTGTTGTGCTAGGCGATGCAGGAAGTCCATCAATCGTTGATTCCGATGAAGATGGCCTCTTCCGGTTCGCCAGAGCGGTTCTTCTTGAGCAATTGGCCGGTCTGCTTCTTTTTCTTCTTGGTCGAGGGCTTGAACTTGATCTTGGAGAACAAGAGGGCGAACTTCTCGGCGAGGAAGGGCAATAGGCAGAGGGCGAAGGCAAGGGCCATCGCAAGTCCGATGACGATGTTCAGGTAGCTCATGGAGTAGGCGCTGGTGGAGAAGGCGAAGAACAAGACGGCGATCCAGAGGGCGAGGGCCGCGAGGATCAAGGTGATGCCGGCGTTGCGCGAAGTGGCGAGGCGCAGGCATTCGCCGCGGAATTCGACGCCGCTCTTATCCTTTTCGTGGGATTCGCGGATCGTTTCCTTCTCCCCTGCCAACGCGAATAGGGCGAAGAGGAAGGCGATCAAGGCGACGATCGTGCTGCCGATCGCGACGGTCGGCATGACCGAGATGCGGGTGAAGACGAAGAAGGCGACCGAGGAATAGCTCGCCACGAGGGCGGCGATTCCGGCGGCTAAGCCGCGGCTTGGGCGATAGCGGAGCACGAGGTAGAGCGCGGCGACCGCGATGCCGATGCCAAGGCCTAACGAGAGCTTGCCAAGGGATGGCTCGCTCACCTCAGGGGTGGTTTTGGCGACCGCGAAGTAGAATTCGTCGGTCTCGTAGATGAACTGGGTGCTGATGTAGGTGTTGAGGGCGTCGTCGAGGTAGACGTTTTCCTGATCCGTCCAGCCGGAGTCGCTGTAGGTCGAGACGGTGTAGGTCGCATCCGGATCGAGGTATTTGGTGAGCTGGATTTCATAGTAGAACCAATAATAGGTGGTTCCGCCCGCGTCGTCGGAGATGTATTCGGTCTTCGGGGTCTCCGAGAGGGTGATGAGCTCGGAATTGGTGAGCTGATCGAGGGATTTGGTCGATTTTTCGCTGAGTTTGACCTTGAATCCGGCGAGGAGGTTCGGGTTGTCGTTGATGTCGTTGCCGATCAGGTTATTGATGCCCGAGACCGATTCGATGTCGATGGCGCTGCTATCTTCGCTGCGGACGTCGAGGCGGAGGACGGTCGAGGGGGACGTGTATTCGGAAACGTTGTAGACGGTGCCGTCCTTGACGCCGAAGACCACCATGGTGACGACGCCGGCGAGGACGAAGAGGCCGCTCACGATCGAGGTCCAGAGCTTGCCTTTGGAGAAGTCGCGGTCGGCGTAGGCGCCGAAGAAGGACTGCTTCTCCTCCTTGAGGGCATCGGGGATCTTGGAGGTGTCGATGCCGAGCTGCTTCGGATAGATGGTCTGCATGGTGTTGTCATTGCAGAGGAGCCATCCGCCGATGCGGGTGAAGATGACGCTGATGAGGGCGGCGAAGAATCCGCCGACGACGAGCATGATGCCGGCCTTCGAGGCGATGTCGCCCGCGAAGAGGTAGACGAAGACGCCGAGGATGATGCTCACGACGCCGGCGTCGACGGTCGGCACAAGGGACTTCTTGGCCGCCTCTTGGTTGGCCTTTTTGAGGGTACGTCCCTTATAGATTTCGTTTTTGAGGGTGCGCGAATAATAGAGGGAGCCGAACAGGGATACCGCGGCGGGGACGATGAGCCCGATGATCGCGGCGATGTTGAACTGGGCGCCGAATGCGATGAAGAGGGCAAAGGTCGCGGCGACGGAGGCCAAAGCGCAGGAGACGTGGGTCAAGGCGAAGATCCTTTCGATCAGGCCGAGGACCACGGATAGGACGACGATGGTGATGACGGTCGCGAGCAAGGTCTTGCCGAAGGTCACGTCCATCGACCAGTCGCCGAGGGTGATGATCTGCTCAACGGTGGCGGAAGCGTCGCGCATATACGTGAAATTGAGGTGATAGGTGCGCGATTGGTCGGAGGAATCGAAGGCGTGGTAGCTCTTGGCGTTGAACATGTTGACCAGGAACTTCGCGGCGTTATAGGCCTCTTTGGTCTTGGTCGGGTCATAGGATTCGCCAGAGATCGCATCCGATGCGGGGATCAATTGGAGATAGGGGGTTTCCTTCTCGGTGTCGGCGGAATCGTACCAGACGGCGTTGTCGTTGGCGGCGCCTTGGACGGTCAAGACCCTGGCGCGGACGTTGATGTCGCTCGTGGTCTTGTCGTAGGTGTCGTCGGTCTCGCGGTTGGCCCAAACGACGATGTTGGTGTTGACCGCGGCCGCGGTCTCGTTGCCGTTTTCGTCGGTTTCGGCCGCCGAGGTATGGTTGTCGCAATACGTGACGAGGTTCTTGAAGGCCTCGCGGTATTCGTCGCCATCTTTGAGGGGCACTACCACGACCGGGACCTTATAGGAGCCCATGTCGATGTCCTGGATCACCGCGGTCTGGCCGTCGATGATGTCGTTGAGGACGTCGGGGTGGGAATAATCGTCGTAGCTCGTATCGGTGGCGTCGAGTTCATAGTCGCCGCCGGAGAAGGCGAGGTACTGCTGCAGATAGGTGTACTGGGTCAAGTCGTTGTTGGGGCTGCGAAGGGTGACGGCGATGGTGTCATAGCCCTGGGTCTTGACTTCGAATTCCGACATGTCCCAGTTGGTGAGGCGGGCGCTCACCTCATCGGCGAGCTCCTCGATGACCGGGGTGCCATTATTGACATCGGTCGAGTCCAGGAATTCGGAATAGCTGCCATTGGCGCTCGGGTCGTCCGCGGTGTAATGGGACGCCTTGAAGTAAAGGGTTTTGCCATCGGCGTAAGCCAAATCCGGGTTGGTGGCTTTGATCATCGGGACAGCCGAGGCGCCAACGCCCAAAAGCATGGCTGCGCACATGATGATGTAAGAGATGTAACGACGCATACGTTTCCTCCGAAGCACTGAATTATTTATAATTCATGCTGACGCATTAAAGGATACTCTTATGCGCTTGCGCGGGCAACAAAATATTACAGGCACTTTCGCGCCTTTTTTCTTAGAAAAATCCCCCGCTTATCACCGCTTTGGGCAAATCCGTGGGGGACGTGTATGCAAATTCGCCGTTTGCTTATTAAGCAAAGAACTTAGTCAAATATCGAATTCTGATGGGATTTCCGCAGGTGGGCATAGGCTTTTTCGGTCGCCGTTCTGCCCCTGGGGGTCCTGTTGATCATCCCGATCATCACCAAATAGGGCTCGTAGACGTCTTCGAGGTTCGCGATTTCCTCGCCGATCGCGGAGGCGATCGCCTCTAGCCCCACCGGGCCGCCGTGGAAGCGGTCGATGATGGTCGAGAGGTATTTGACGTCGACGTCGTCGAGGCCGAGTTCGTCGATCTTGAGCGCCTCAAGCGCCTTCTTCGACGTTTCGGCGGTGATCTGCTCGTCGCCATAGAAGGAAGCGAAGTCGCGGACGCGCTTGAAGAGGCGGTTCGCGATTCGGGGCGTGCCCCTGCTCCTTTCGGCGATCAGCTCGGTCGCGCCGGGCTCGATTCCCATCTTGAACACCTTGGAGGTGCGCTCGATGATCTTGACGATCTCATCCTTCTTGTAGAAGTCGATCTTGATCGAGATGCCAAACCTCGCCCTTAATGGCGAAGACAGGTCGCCGGCCCTCGTGGTCGCGCCGACGAGGGTGAAGGGAGGAAGCGGAAGGTTCAATACGTGGCTCGCCCCACCCTGGTTCACAAGGATCGATAGGTTGAAGTCCTCCATCGCGCCGTAAAGGACTTCCTCAACGGGGCGCGGAAGGCGATGGATCTCGTCGATGAAGAGGACGTCGCCGGGCTCGATTTCGCTCAAAATCGCAGCCAGGTCCCCCGCCTTTTCGATCGAGGGGCCGTTGACGAGGCGGATGTTGCCGCCCATCTCGTGGGCGATGACGTAGGCCATGGTGGTCTTGCCAAGTCCCGGCGGGCCATAAAGCAAGACATGGTCGAGGGATTCTTTCCTTTTGCGCGCGGCGGACATGAAAACGCGGAGGTTCTTCTTCATCTCCTCCTGTCCGACGTAATCCTCGAGGGTCACGGGGCGGAGACTCAGGTCCGTTGAGGTATCTTCTTCCTCTCTTTTCGCGTCCAAAAGCCTAGACATCTCTTACTGCTTCCTTAATTTCTTGAGGGCGAGCTTCAGGACCTCTTGGGTCGTGGCGCCCGGTTCGTTGATCGTGGCGAGGACATCGTCGATATCCTTGGTCTTGAATCCGAGGCTCTTGAGGGCGGCTTTGGCCTCCTCGTAGATCTCGGGGTTGCCCTTCTGCTTCTTTCCGGCGGAGTCGATGAGTTTGCCGCGGAGGTCGAGGATGATCTGGGCGGCGGCCTTCGGGCCGATGCCGGGAAGCTTCTTCAAATAGGCGGTGTTATTGGAGGAAATCGCTTGGAAAAGGGCGTCGGGCGTGGTTTGCGAAAGCGCGCCGATCGCGGTTTTCGGGCCGATTCCCTTGACGGAGATGAGCGAGCCGAAGGCCGCTTTCTCCAAAAGGGTGTCGAAGCCGACCAAATAATGGTCGTCCTGGGTCAAAACTTCATACGTATAGACGGTTTTGGTTTCGCCGATCGTGTATTCGGCGGGGCGGGAAACGAAAAGCTCGTAGGCGATGTAGCCGATGTCGACGGCGATGGTGTCGTCCGACTTGGCGACGATTTTTCCGGTGACAGAGTAGATCATAGCGTTGTTGCGAAGAGGGCGCAGACAAGGATGATCACCGCCGCGGCGATGACCCCGGCGAGGAATGCGTTGAATGCGCTTCGTGACTTCATTATATACCCTTTCTCCGCCTTATTGCGGTCAGTCGGTGTACTCAAAGACGAAATCGCAGAGGCGGACTTCGTCGCCGTCCTGCGCGCCTTTGGCCTTCAAAGCCTCCTCGATCCCGATGGAATTGAGGTAGGAGATGAGCTTGGCGATGCCTTGGTCGGTCGAGAGGTTCATGCGGTTATAGCGCGCCTCCACCTCTTCTCCCTGGATGACGAAGACATGCTCCGAGGGACGGGAAATCGTATACACGGGTCCCTTGGATTGATCGAGATGGGCGTCGTACACCTTGATTCCGCCCTCCTCTTCGCCCGGGACGTAAAGCGGGAATTCCGGGGTCTTATGGACGAGTTCGAACACCTTCTTCATGAGGAGGGATACGCCATCGTCTGTAAGCGCGCTGATGCCATAGGATTCGAATCCGAGTTTGGCGTCGAATTCCTTCTTGCGCTCTTCGGCGCCTTCGGAATCCATCTTCGATGCGACGACGATCATCGGGCGATCTTCCAGCCCTGCCCCATAGTCGCGGAGCTCGGCGTTGATGATCTCATAATCCTTATAGGGGTCGCGGACGCCATCCATATTCACAAGATGGACCAAGACGCGGCACCTTTCGATGTGGCGGAGGAAGGCGATTCCTAGCCCTTTCCCCTCATGCGCGCCTTCGATGAGGCCCGGCATGTCGGCCAAAACGAACTGGTTCTGCCCGTCTTCGAGGGTCACGACGCCAAGATTTGGCGCCAAAGTGGTGAATTCATAATCGGCGGTTGGGACATTGGCGCGGCTAACGATGTTCAAAAGGGTCGATTTGCCGACGGAAGGGAAGCCGACAAGCGCGGCATCGGCCAGCAATTTGAGTTCCAGCACGATGCGTTTTCTTTCGCCCGGCTCGCCGTTTTCGGCGATCTTCGGGACGCGGTTGCGGCTCGTTTTGAAGGCGGCGTTGCCCCTGCCGCCCCTGCCGCCTTTGGCGGCGCAGACGAAATCGCCGTCGTTCTTGAGATCGGCGATCGGGCGCTTGCTGCCTTCGATATAGACGACGGTTCCGCAGGGAACCTCGGCGTAGATATCCTCGGCGGATGCGCCGAAACGGAGCTTCTTGTCGCCTTTTCCGCCATCGTCGGCGGCGATTAGGCGGCTATGGCGGTATGCCAAAAGGGTGTTGATGTTCTTCCTGGCGATGAAATAGACGCTTCCGCCTTTTCCGCCATTGCCCCCATCGGGGCCGCCTTTGGGCATATTCTTCTCATGGAGGAAGGAAATCGCGCCGTTGCCCCCGCTTCCGGAACGGACTTCCACTACTGCGCGGTCGATCAGCATAATGCCTTCCTCTCCTCTTCGGTCAGGATGTAATTGTCTTTGTTGCGCTTGATCTTCTTGAGATCAGCGCTGAATTTGCGGCTGTTGGCGATCGAGACGGTCGTCCCTTCCTCGTCGTTGAACCAGATGACGGGGATCTCCTTGATCCTGAATCCGTTCAGCTCGAGGAAATAGCAATGCTCGACGTCATAGGCAAATCCCATGATCGTCTGGCGCTTAGCCATCTCTTTGGCGACGGCGCCGCGGTAGCATTTGAACCCGCACTGCGTGTCGCCGACGTGCTTCAGTCCAAACCTTCTGCGGACCAAGGAAATCGAGACGGTGTGGCCCAATTGGCGAAGCCATGGGCGCTTATTGATCTTCGATTCGGGCAGGTCGCGGTTGGCGGCGAAGGCGTCGAAATTGCCAAGGTCTGGCTTGATCGCGTCGAAAGCCGAGAGATCGGTGGCGCAATCGGCGTCCATGATGAGGAGGTAATCGCCGGTCGCGGCTTCGATCCCGAGTTTCACCCCGCGCCCTTTGCCGGCTTCTTCGCAGAACGGCAGGAAGCGGACTTTGCCTTCGAGTTCGGCCATGCCCTCTTCGAGGATCTTGCGCTGCTCGGGGTTGAACCCGTTCGGCGAGACCACCACTTCATATTCGAGGCCGCAGGCATCGAAATACGGCAAAACCTTCTCCTTGAGGTTGCCCAGGAGGATGTTGGCTTGGTTTTTGATGGGGATGACCACTGAGATTTTCATAAGCGCGGATATTATAAAACAAAAAATTAATTAATTGTGCGCGAGTGCGCGCAAAAGGAAACAAAAGCCCCTCATTGAGGCGAGGGGCTGTTGAATCTGAAGCGGATTAGGCAGCTTCGACGGCGTAGACGGAAACTTTCTTTCCGCTCTTGCCGAAGCGCTCGAATTTGACGATGCCGGTGATGGTGGCGAACAAGGTGTCGTCGCCGCCCTTCTTGACATTGGCGCCCGGATAGATTTTGGTGCCCCTCTGGCGATAGAGGATCGACCCAGCGGAGACGAGTTGACCGTCGCTGGCCTTCGCGCCGAGGCGGCGACCGGCGGAATCACGGCCGTTCTTCGTGGAGCCGACGCCCTTCTTGGAAGCGAAGAGCTGAAGATCGAGAGTGAATTTCATGGTTACTTCTTCCTTTCTTTGATATCGATGGCGTTAGGGTAGCTGACCTCGATTGTTTTGAGTTGGATGATAAGCGTTTCGATGACGGTTTCGTCGTGATCGCTGACGCTGCCTAAGGCAGTGCAGCTCACGCGGCCTTCCTCGATTTCGATTTCGAAGTCCTCGTCGGTGTTTTCAAGGGCGTTCATCGCTCCGACGGTGATCGCGGAGACCGCGGCGCAAACCAGGTCTTTTCCGTGTTCTGCCGTTCCGGCGTGGCCCTTGACGAGCAAGGACTGGAACCCTTTTCCCTTATAGGAGATCTCAACCTTTATCATCTTAGGCGTTGATGGCTTTGACGACTAGGCAAGTATAAGGCTGGCGATGGCCCTGCTTTTTGCGCTCGTTGGCCTTGGCCTTGTACTTGTAGATGGTGACCTTCTTGGAAAGTCCCTGCTTCTCGACTTTGCAGTCGACGGAAGCACCCTCGACATAGGGAGCGCCGACCTTGACGGCGTCGCCACCGACGAAGAGAACCTTCTCGATCTTGACGTCGCTGCCGGGCTGAGCTTCGATTTTCTCGACGTAGATCTTGTCGCCGACTGCGACTTTGACCTGCTTGCCACCGGTTTCGATGATTGCGTACATGTCTTTTCCTCCTTTGTGACGCTTGATGATGACTCGCTATGGAGGCTGGGCTACCCACCCGATTTGATTGCCTTTTCTATGCGGTTGCGCGCCCAAGCGAGGTGCGACAACGCACATACTATACGCACGTAGGATTCGAATTGGAAGAGAAAATATTTTCCGATGGGCGATCTTTTGATCCAAATTGCGTCAATTTATAGACGAAAGCCCCGCTGCCATGTTGTGTGCGGGGCTCCCGTAAGACTTGTATGGATCAAAAACAATGGCTCGCGGCGAAAGAGTAATACCCTATCTGCGAAATGATCACGTGGTCCTTCATAACGATCCCAAGGTCCGAGGCAGCTCCCCTGGTTCCGTTAACGAACGCGATTTCCTCCGCGGAGGGAAGGCATTCCCTTGCCGGAATGATGTGGGCAGTGATGATGGATGGAGAGCCTTCACGCAAGGCCAGTCTCACGATTCCGTCGCGGGTGAAGGGAGGACAGGCCATCTCGCCTCGATAGACGACGATGTCCTTTGTGATCGCGCCGGCGTGATCCAAGCAAAGCAAATGCAGCTCTTCGCGCATATTTTCCGCGCCATACCTCCGCGCGACGCTTTGCGCGTCGGCGGGGGCTGAGTGCGTTGAGGATGCACTTATCCTTTTGGCGATCTCAAGGCAAATGGACAAAAGCGTTGCCGCCGCGTCGGAGATCCCGCCCTGCGCGGCCGAACCAATTAAGCCGTTGTTGCAGAGCGGGACCAAACCACCGTGGTCGCTCAAGATCCTTCGCCCGATCTCGATCGCGTTGCCGTCCCCTTGGGCCTGGCTTAGAACCAGGGCGACGAGTTCGTCGTCGCTCAACGCCCGCAGGTCGCGGCTTCCCCTCCCCGTGTGTGCGGGAAGGGATGGGGTCAAAAGCCCGAGGTTCCTCATGATGCCGAGGTCCACTCGAACTTGTAACCGCCGGGCAAAGTGATCTTCGCCCCTTTTGCGACGAACATCTTGTAAGCCGCGACCGTGAGGATCACCACGGTGAATACGAGAAACACCGTCGCGAGCGTCAGGGCCTCGCCGGGAGCGCATTCGCGCATCTCGGCTTTCGTCATTGCGATTCCGTTCATGGATAATACCACCTCCTCACTTATATCTATGGGAGGCCAATCTCGAAAAGTGACACAAACTCATTCCGTAACTATTACGAATAGATATAGATTTGCAATTGGTATAATAAGAAAAAATTTTTTGAAAAAAATCAGCGTTGCCTATGCGCAGCGCTGATTTCGTTGTTGATTGGATTGCTTATCCGAGCTTTTCGAGGCGGGATAATACGGCGGCAAGCTTCTCCTTATTGGCCGCGAGCTTCTCCTGCTCTGCCTTAAGCTTCTCCGCCGGGGCTTTGGCGACGAAGCCCGGGTTGCCGAGCATCTTCTCGCCGCGGGCGACTTCGAATTCGAGCTTCTCGCGGTCCTTCAATAGGGACGCGCGGAGCTCTTCCTCGTTGACGTCCTCCTCGATGTAGAGGTCGACCTTGCCGTAGGAGAACCCGTCGAGCTGGGCCGATTCGACCTTCTCAAAGCGGACCTCTTTGGCGAAGAGGAACCTGGTGAGGTATTCCTCGATCCCCTTCCATGGGGACTTCGGGCTAAGGATCAATTTGATCGGGGCGTTCGGCGCGAGCTTGCGCTCGGACTTGTAGGCCCTGACGTCGCGGATCATCGCCTCGAGCAGGCGGCCGTTGCGCTCGCTGGCGGGCGAATAGAGGGACTTGTCGAACTCCGGATAGGATTCGAGCATCACGCTCTCCTTGTGGGCCGGAAGCGACTGGTAGATCTCCTCCATGACGAAGGGGCAGTACGGATAGATGAGGAGCACGATGTCCTTGACGACCTTGTAGAGGACGGCTTTGACC
>JAILKX010000219.1 GCA_024693415.1 Bacilli bacterium | reverse complement strand
CATCCGCGAGGCCAAAGCCGTAAGCCTAGAGGCCTTTGAGGACATCCCCCTCCACGAAGTCAAAACCGCCCGCAACTACGAGCCGGTCCAAGTCGATGCGACGATGGACGACCTGATCCACATGATCATCAATCAGAACTTCGTCCCCGTGGTCGACGACAAAGGCATCTTCATCGGCATCATCACCCGTAAATCGGTGATGAATTACCTCTTGTCGAAATAAGAAGAGACAACGAAAAGACGCGGCAACGCCGCGTTTTTCTTATTCTTATGGGACCCGCCCGAACTTGTCTAGCAAGCTGTCGGGGTGGGCTGACCGCATGAGGACACAGTTTGGCCGGTTTCGGCGAAAAACGCCTTCACGCCCCCTGCGGATTTTTTTCACGTGGGCCACGTTTTGTCCTCATTCGGGAAGTGGTGGATTTTGGCATTCCCAGAAGCAACGAATGGCCCCTAGGCACCCTAGAAGGCCGTCTAACGAACGAAAGCATGCCCTAGGGACTTACCTCCCTAAAATAGGAAACGTGGCTTAGCGGGGCCCTGGCGCGATTTAGGGCATATAAGCAAAAAGCGCACCCGAATCGGATGCGCTTGGTGTCGATAGGGAGATTAGGCAGCTTTGCCGACGGAACCGAAGAGTTCCATCTTCTCTTTGACCTTGGCCTGGATCGCGAGGAAGCCGGGCTTGAGGAGTTTGCGCGGGTCATAGCCCTTGCTCTTGTTCTCAGCGGTCGGGTCGGCTTTGCCGGCGAGGCAGTATTCCTTGGTCGCAGCGGCGAAGGCGAGCTGGCAGTCGGTGTTGACGTTGATCTTGGACATGCCACCTTTGATGGCCGCTTTGATCTGATCGTCGGGGATGCCGGTGCCGCCGTGGAGGACTAGCGGTAGTCCGCCGGTGGCCTTGCCGATTTTCTCGAGCGCGTCGAGATGGAGACCGGTCCAATCGGCCGGATAGATGCCGTGGATGTTTCCGATGCCGGCGGCGAGGAAGTCAACGCCGAGATCGGCGATTCTCTTGCACTCAGCGGGGTCGGCGACTTCGCCGTCAGCGGTGATGCCGTCTTCGGTTCCGCCGATCGCGCCGACTTCGGCTTCGATCGAGAGGCCCTTATCGTGGGCATAGTCGACGAGTTCTTTGGTTTTGGCGAGATTCTCTTCGAAGGGGAGGGAGCTTCCGTCGAACATGATGGAAGTGAATCCGGCTTCGACGCAGGCCTTGGCGCCATCATAGGAGCCGTGGTCGAGGTGAAGGGCGACAGGAACGGTGATGCCGAGGCTCTCATCGAGGGCCTTGACCATCGCGGCGACGACCTTGAATCCGCCCATGTATTTGGCGGCGCCTTCGGAAACGCCGAGGATGACAGGGGATTTCAGTTCTTCGGCGGTGAGGAGAATGGCTTTGGTCCATTCTAGGTTGTTGATGTTGAAATGACCGACGGCATAGTGTTCAGCGCGGGCCTTTTTCAGCATCCTGGTTGCATTGACTAACATTTATTGTTGAACCTCCAAGTTCACGCCAATATTATCATCCTTTTCGCGCGCCGTTTCCATATATATTTGTGTACACGCGTGCACGGACGCGCGAAAAAAGAAATATGAAAACTCTTTTAGATATATTGAAAAAATGCCACGAAATGCGATAATTTGTGCATGAAGCACAATAGATGGTGGCGCGACTGCGTCGGTTATGTCATTTATCCGCAGGAATACATGGATTCCAATGGCGACGGCTATGGGGATATCAAGGGAATCGAATCCAAACTCGATTACCTCCGCGACCTCGGGATAAACCTGATTTGGCTATGCCCTCTTTTCAAATCGCCGATGGAGGACAATGGCTACGACGTGAGCGACTTCATGCAGATCGCCCCCGAATTCGGGACGATGGATGACCTCCGCCATCTGATTACCCGTGCGCACGAACTCGGAATCAAGATCATCCTTGACCTCCCGCTCAACGAGACCTCCGATGAGCACCCCTGGTTCCAGATGGCCCTCAAAGACGAGGATTCTCCCGAGCGCGCCTATTATTTCTTCCGCAAAGGCAAGAAGGTCGACGGGAAGCTAATGCCGCCCAATAACTGGGCGAGCTTCAATAGCATCCCCGCCTGGACGAACGTCCCGGGGACCGACGATTTCTACCTGCACCTATTCGCGGCAAAGCAGCCTGACCTCAACTGGAGCAACCCCGCGGTCCGCAAATCCATGATAGACGTGGCGCTTTTTTACCTCGAGATGGGGGCCGACGGCTTCCGGATCGACGCGATGGCGCACCTTTCTAAAGACCTGAGCTTCTCCGACTCGACTTTGCCTGACCAAGGCAATGGCTTCATCCTTGACATGGGCAAATTCTCCAATCGGCCGGAAGTGGGGGAATACCTGAAGGAATTCTCCGACGCGGTGAATGAGAAATACGATCCCTGCCTCCTTGGCGAAGCAGGCGGGGGCATTTCCCCTGAGCAAGCGGCGGGGCTTGCCGACATCGAAAACGGCCCCGTGTCGATGATCTTCAACTTCGACACGGGGCTTTCGGCTCGATCGACAAATCCGACGAGGTTCGTCTTGATCTCCTCGTCGAGCTGAAGCGCAACTTCATGCGCTGGTACGATTGCTGCGCTGGGAAAGCCGATATGCCGATCTACTGGTGCGACCATGACCATCCGCGCGTCTTAAGCCAATACGGCTCGCTA
>JAILKX010000201.1 GCA_024693415.1 Bacilli bacterium | reverse complement strand
GTAGAGATAGGTGAGCTCCTCGGCCTTGACCTTGCCGTAGGAATTCACGATGTCCTTCTTCATGAAGTCGAAGGTGGCCTGGTCCATCGGGGAGTTGATGCCGGAGGCCACGTTGTCCTCGTAGAGCATGAGCACCATCTCCGAATACCTCTTGCGGGTCCAGAGCTTCTTAAAGGTCTTCTTATAGCGCGTGCGGGCGTCGCCTTTGAGCTCCTTGAGCTTCTGCTTGAGGCGTTCGTAGATCGGGGCGGATTTGCCATGGAACCCATGGTCGAACCAGGAGAGGATGCCGAAGAGGGCCAATAATCCGAAGAAGGCCCAGAGCAAGATCGTGTAGACCAATACGAAGATCCAGTTGTAGGACTCGGGGATGATGTTCGACATAAGCGGGAGCAAGAACCCGAGGAAGAGGGCCATGAGGATCGCTGCGACAAAGTCGAGGACGGTCAAAACGAAGAGGGGCGTGTATCCGCTTTTGCGGGATTTCATGATGCCGCCTAGGATCAATAGGATCAATCCGCCGGGCAGCCCGAACAAGGCCCAGCCCTGGTGCTTGATGACCTCGGTGAGGGTCATGGTGAAGCCAAGCTTCTCATTGAGGTGGATATCGATGACGAAGAGGTCGAAGATGTCGCTGAAGGCGGTGATGTCGGCCAGGAAATAGGTCGAGAGGCCAAGCAGCATCAAAATGAGGCCGATCGTGCCCCAGACGGGGATCGCGGTCAGGTTGCGGGAACGCCGGCAATCTTCCAATAGCTTTTCGGTAACCATGCGCCTATATTGTCTAACAAATCGCCTCCAACATGAAGCAAAATTATTAATTTTACTTCGGGAGTTTTCCCGCTTTGCGCGGAATCTTCTTCCGCGAAGGAAGGCTCGGCCTTACAATATTGCGGAGGCGAAACAACATGAAAGACAAAAAGATACTGATCGCGTACTTCTCCCACGGCGGGGAGAACCTAGTCGACGACGAGATCGTCGACATCGGGCCCGAGGGCAATACCTGCAAGGCGGCCAAGGTCCTGGCCAAGAAGCTCGAGGGGATTGGCTATAAGCCGAACCTCTTCGAGATCAATACGTTGATCCCCTACCCCCACGACTACGACGGGACCAACGCAAGGGCGCGCCAGGAAAAGGAAGACGGCGCGCTTCCCCTCATCGACGACGGCCCGAACAACTTCGAGCTCTATGACATCGTGTTCCTCGGCTACCCCAACTGGTGGGGCACCGTGCCGGCGCCGATCAACTCGTTCCTGCGCGACCATGACACCAGGGGCAAGACCATCGTCCCCTTCGTCACCCACGGCGGCCAGATGTTCATGTATTCGCTCGACGACATCGCCTCGGCGGCCCCGGGCGCAACGATCAAGAAAGGATTTGCGGTCGCGGCGAGCTACATCTCCTCCGTCCCCTACGTCATCGACGACTGGATGAAGGAAAACGCCGGCCTATTCGAATAACGAAAAAAGCGTTCGAACCCACGAATTTCGATACATGGGTCGAACGCTTTTATTATTTGGCGTAGATTTTGATGTTCGCGCCGTCGTAGTCGCAGACATAGGGTTTCTCAACCGATATGTCGCCGCGGATGATGGCGGTCGCTAGCACCGTCTCCACCTTGTCCTGGATGAACCTCTTGAGCGGGCGGGCGCCGTATTCGGGCGTGTAGGCGCTATCTAAGATCCATTGCTTGAGGTTATCGCCGAAGTCGACGGCATAGTATTCGTCGGCTAGGCGGGCCTTGAGCTCCTTGAGCATCTTCTCGACGATCTTGATCTGCACATCCTTCCCGAGGGGATTGAAGTAGACGATCTCGTCGATGCGGTTTAGGAACTCGGGCTTGAACGTGGATTGTAATAACGCCTCCACGGGTGCCCTATTTCCGTTCAATAGATACTCGGAGCCGAGGTTCGAGGTCATGATGATGACCGTGTTCTTGAAATCGATCAGGCGGCCCTGCGAATCGGTGAGCCTGCCTTCGTCAAGCACCTGCAGCAGCAAGTTGAAGACCTCGGGGTTTGCCTTCTCGACCTCGTCGAAGAGGACGATCGAATAGGGATTGCGCCTGACCTTCTCGGTCAATTGGCCGCCTTCCTCATATCCGACGTATCCCGGAGGGGCGCCGACTAGGCGCGACACCGAGAATTTCTCCATGTACTCGGACATGTCGATGCGGATGATATTGGATTCGTTGTCGAAGAGCGATTCGGCGAGGGCTTTGCAGACCTCGGTTTTGCCAACGCCCGTCGGGCCAAGGAAGAGGAAGCTCCCGATCGGCCTATTCGGGTTTTTGATGCCGGCCCTCTGGCGGAGGATGGCGTTGGAGACGAGTCGGATGGCCTCATCCTGCCCGATGACGCGGTTCGCAAGGGTGTTGGGGAGGTCGAGGACCTTTTCCCTATCGCCTTTTTCGATGCGGGACACGGGGATGCCCGTCATCCGCGCGACGATCTGGGCGATCTCCTCCTCGTCCACCACTTCATTGACCAGGCGGTTGCCGTTTTTGGAGCTCGCCGCGACGTCGCG
>JAILKX010000104.1 GCA_024693415.1 Bacilli bacterium | reverse complement strand
ACCAACATGCAGGACGCTTCTGGATCGCCCTATATCAAGATGCGCGGCGTCCGCACCCGCTTGGTCACCGACCTCCGCACCCCGTGCTACATCAATAACGGCAACGCGGCTTGGGCCAACCTCGAAAACAGCTGGGACCTCGATTACTGGGATGATTTCTTCGCCCTTTTAGCGAGGAAGCGCTACAACCTCGTGAACTTCGCGACCGTCCAGTCTTTCGGCTCGATGGTCAAGGTTCCGGGATATGAGGAGTGCGCCCTCGAAGATGTTTGGAAATACACCGGCGAATACGATGACACCTATCTTGGCAACGTCACCAACATCTTCCGCCACGAGCACACCCTCGAAGGCAATTATGAAGTCGTCAAAAAGATGACGATCGAGGATAAGATCGCCCACTGGAATGCCGTCTTCGATTCCGCGAACGCCCATGGCATCACCGTCCAATACGGCATCATGAACATCTATGCCTTCGCCGAGATGGAATTCCATCCCGAGCTCGGCATCACCACCGACCGCGCCAATGAAAAGACCAAAGATTATCTCTCCAAGGCCGCCGAAGCGCTGCTTAAGACCTATCCGCAGATCGAGATCCTCTCGGCTGGCGAAGGCGAAAACATGGATTATCCCGCCGACACGGTCAACGAGAACCATCAATGGATCTATGACGTCTATGGCACCGCGATTGAGCGCGCTTTGAAGGACGACCCGCGCGAGGACACCTTCTCCTTCATCGGCGCCGCAAGCAGCGACGGCTCCTTCATCGAAGAGCTTTGGAAGGATTTCCCCTATAAGCGCGGCGTCTCCCCGCGCTACGCCGACGTCCATATGTACGCGATCACCGATGGCAACCAGAACGATACCTCCGAGGCGATCGATGAGCACTCAAGCGGCATCAACGCGTTGGCCGACGGTACCTTCTGCCTCTTCAACACCCGCAACGAGGACGCCTATCACTATACCTGGGGCGACCCCGACTTCCTCCGCGATTTCTGCAAGAACATGTACCATGAGCGCTCCGTCGGCTTCTACCTTGGAACCGATGGCTATTATCTCGGCAAGGAATATGAGTTCAAGGACGAGACCCAGAACGGTCAGTTCTATTACGATCGCCACTGGGTCAACTACACCGGCTTCGGTCGCTTCTCCTATGATCCGACCATCACCAACGAATACTTCGAGAAGATGATTGTCGACCATTATGAGGATCAGGCCGACAAAGAGACCATCCTCAAGGCTTATGAGGTTATGAAGCTCGCCTCCCAGATGCTTATCCAGGTTCAATGCCAGTTCACCCTGAGGGGCACCGACGCCGCCTGGTATCCCGGCAACTGCCAGTCCCATCCGACCATGGGCGGCTACGTTGGCGTCAAGCGTCTTGTGAACTCCGACAACGTCTTCGTCGGGGCGGAAAACCGCTACATCAGCTTCGCCGATTACGGCAAAGTTTTGCTCAACGGCGAGACCACGACCCTTCAGAATCCGTATCAGACCGCCGAAAAATTGCTGAAGGTCCATGATGACACCATGGCCGCGATCGCCGAATACGAGGCCTTGACCAGCAAAAAATCCACCGCGACCGATTCCATCGTCGAGGATCAGAGGATCGTCGCCAAACTAGCGCTCTACTATAGCCATAAGTTCAACGGCGCCATGAACCTCCGCAGGTACAACGACACCAGGGACACGACCTACCAGACCACCTCGGTTGCTGACCACGAAAAGGCGCTCGCCGCTTGGAACGAATACGCCGATCTTTTCTGCGCCCGCTTCATCATCGAGCGCTTTGCCCGCCAAGGCGTTTGCGATCCCAAGGCTTACGTCGAGGGCGTCGCGGATGACATCAACGTCGTGAAGAACTGGAAGTGCCGCACCTATAGGTAAGGCTGAAATCCGTTTGATCGATAGACCGCCGAAAACTGAGATGTACCCCGAAGTCTGGACTGAAGAACAGTCTGGGCCGTAGGATACATCTCAAATTCGGCGGCTTTTTCAAATCCGCGCGACCCCTGTATGCGTTTTCTTTTAATTTGGATATCAAAAAACGATTATTCCCGCGCCTGCCAATTGCATTTTATGAAACCGACAAGACCGTTTATGAAACGAAATCGAGCGAAGCGTTCATTACAAATAGAATGCCGTCAAGAGGAAAGACAACATGAAAAACAATAGACTTCTATTGCTTGTTCCTGCCCTTGCCGCGCTTTTGGGCGGCTGCGGGGGAAGCAAGGCCACCGTCTCCATTCATTATGAAGGGGATGAGGCCACCGTTCGGTTCGCGATCGATGAGATCAAAGCCGCCTTAGCCGACAACAACCTTGAGTTCGTTAACGGCGATGGCCAATACCAAATCGAGTTCGCCCCCCATGACTCAAGTCTTGGCACCGAAGGATATAGCGTCGCGGTCGAAGGCAAAAAGATCACCGTCACCGGCGGAGACGCCACCGGCGCGATGTATGGCGGCATGCAGGTCGCCGAAGAGATTTCGTTCACCGAATCGGTGAGCGGGGTAGTTAATAGCACCGGCACGCCTTACCTTAAGGACCGCGGATTCCGCCTCATCCCGCAGATGGACGCCCGCACCCCATGCTATACCGCCAATGGCGACGCGACCCGCGCCAATTTCGAAAACACCTGGGACCTCTCGTTCTGGGATGGCCTCTTTGCGAGGATGGCGAGGATGCGCTACAACCTCTTCGACATGGCGACCCTCTGCGCTTTTCCAAGCGTCGTCAAAGTCGAGGGGTACGAGGATTGCGCCCTCGACGATATTTGGGTCTACGACGGCGAATACGATGACACGTATTACGGCAATGGCACCAACATGTTCCGCCCCGAGCACATCGAAGCAGGTAATTACCACGTCTATAAGACCATGACGATCGAAGAGAAGATCGAGCACTGGAAAGCGGTCATCGCCTCGGCCCACGACCATGGCATCCGCTTCCAGTACGACATCATGAACATCTACACCTTCTCGGAGCAAATCACCTCGAATTACGGGATCGACAATGACCGCGGCAACGAGGTCACCAAGGATTACCTCCACAAAGCGACCGAGACACTGCTCAATACCTACGACATCGATATCCTGAACGTCACCGCCGGCGAGAACATGGATTACCCCGCCGACACCAAGATGGTGACGGAGCAGTGGATGTACGACGTATATGGCCAAGCTTGCATCGACGCCTATGGCGGCAAGCGCGCGAAGGATGAATTTGCACTCACGTACTCGATAACTGAGGAGAATTGGCCCCTTTGGTCCGACTTCCCGTTCCGGCGTTCTTGCGCCACGCGCTATGCCGATACGCACATGTACGCCGTGACCGCCCCAATCTATTCCCAAGCGACCCGCGATGCGCTTCCAGAAGGAACCTACGACACCTATAACCTCCGCAACGAAGACGCCTATCACTTCACTTGGGCCGAACCCGATTGGGCCCGCGAGTTCTGCAAGAACATGAAGCAGCCGAAGTCCTCCGGATTCGTCCTCGGCTCGGCCGGCTACTACATGGGCAAGGAATATGAGTTCGTCGACACGACCCAGAATGGCGGATATTATTACGACCGCCACTTCATGAACTACACGATGTTCGGACGCTTCTCCTACAACCCCGAGCTCACCAATGAATGGCTCGCCAAGAAGTTCGAGGTCCATTTCAAGGAAGCGGCGA
>JAILKX010000103.1 GCA_024693415.1 Bacilli bacterium | reverse complement strand
ACCAACATGCAGGACGCTTCTGGATCGCCCTATATCAAGATGCGCGGCGTCCGCACCCGCTTGGTCACCGACCTCCGCACCCCGTGCTACATCAATAACGGCAACGCGGCTTGGGCCAACCTCGAAAACAGCTGGGACCTCTCGTATTGGGATGACTTCTTCGCCCTTTTAGCGAGGAAGCGCTACAATCTCGTGAACTTCGCGACCGTCCAATCCTTTGGTTCGATGGTCAAAGTCCCGGGATATGAGGAGTGCGCCCTCGAAGACGTTTGGAAATACACCGGCGAATACGACGACACCTACCTCGGCAACGTCACCAACATCTTCCGCCACGAGCACACGCTCGAAGGCAATTACGAAGTCGTCAAAAAGATGACGATCGACGAGAAGATCGCCCACTGGAACGCCGTCTTCGATTCCGCGAACGCCCATGGCATCACCGTCCAATACGGCATCATGAACATCTATGCCTTCGCCGAGATGGAATTCCATCCGGAGCTTGGCATCACCACCGACCGCGCCAACGAAAAGACCAAAGATTACCTCTCCAAGGCGACCGAAGCGCTGCTTGAGACCTATCCGCAGATCGAGATCCTCTCGGTTAGCGAAGGCGAGAACATGGATTATCCCGCCGACACCGTCAACGAGAACCATCAATGGATCTATGACGTCTATGGCACCGCGATCGAGCGCGCTTTGGAGGGCGACCCGCGCGCCGATACCTTCTCCTTCATCGGCGCCGCAAGCAGCGACGGCTCCTTCATCGAAGAGCTCTGGAAAGACTTCCCGTATAAGCGCGGCGTCTCTCCGCGCTACGCCGACGTCCACATGTACGCGATCACCGACGGCAACCAGAACAATACCTCTGAGGCAATCGATGAGCATTCTAGCGGCATCAATGCGTTGGCCGATGGTACATTCTGCCTCTTCAACACCCGCAACGAGGACGCCTATCATTACACCTGGGGCGACCCGGACTTCCTCCGCGACTTCTGCAAGAACATGTACCATGAACGCTCCGTCGGCTTCTATCTCGGAACCGATGGTTATTACCTCGGCAAGGAATACGAGTTCAAGGACGAAACCCAAAACGGCCAATTCTACTATGACCGCCACTGGGTCAATTACACCGGCTTCGGGCGCTTCTCCTACGACCCGACCATCACCAACGAATACTTCGAGAAGATGATCGTCGACCACTATGAGGATCAGGCCGACAAAGAGACCATCCTCAAGGCCTATGAGGTCATGAAGCTCGCCTCCCAGATGCTCATCCAGGTTCAGTGCCAGTTCACCCTTAGGGGCACCGACGCCGCCTGGTATCCCGGCAACTGCCAGTCCCATCCGACCATGGGCGGCTATGTCGGCGTCAAGCGCCTGGTCAACTCCGACAACGTCTTCGTCGGCGCCGAAGACCGCTACATCAGCTTCGCCGACTACGGCAAAGTTTTGCTCAACGGCGAGACCACGACCCTTCAGAATCCGTATCAGACCGCCGAAAAATTGTTGAAGGTCCATGATGACACCATGGCCGCGATCGCCGAATACGAGGCCTTGACCAGCAAAAAATCCACCGCGACCGATTCGATCGTCGAGGACCAGAGGATCGTCGCCAAGCTCGCGCTCTACTATAGCCACAAGTTCAATGGCGCCATGAACCTCCGCAGGTACAACGACACCAAGGACACGACCTATCAGGACACCTCGATCTCCGACCACGAGAAAGCGTTGGCCGCGTGGAACGAATACGCTGACCTCTTCTGTGCCCGCTTCATCATCGAGCGCTTCGCCCGCCAAGGCGTCTGCGACCCCAAAGCCTACGTCGAAGGCGTCGCGGATGACATCAACGTCGTGAAGAACTGGAAGTGCCGCACCTATAGATAAAACCAATTCCGTCTATACCGAAAGGTCGCCGAAAAATCGGCGGCCTTTTCAAATCCGTGCGACCCATGTAAGCGTTTCTCTAAATAATGATTTTAAAAAAATACGGATTTTACTGTTTTTCGTCAACTGCATTTCATGCAACCAACCATACCATTTATGAAACAAAATCGAGCGAGACTGTTAACAAAAATAGAATTTCGCCGAGAGGAAATGCAACATGAAAAACAATAGATTGCTATTGCTTGCCCCTATGGTTGCTGCGCTTTTGGGCGGCTGTGGGGGAGGCAAGACCACCGTCTCCATTCATTATGAAGGGGATGAAACCACCGTCCAATTCGCGATCGATGAGATCAAGACCGCCCTCGAAAACAATGGCATGTCCTTCGTGGATTCGGGCGGAGAATACGAAATCGAATTCGCCTCCCTCGACTCAAGCCTCGGCACCGAAGGCTATAGCGTCGCGGTCGACGGCAAGAAGATCACCGTCACCGGCGGCGACGCCACCGGCGCGATGTACGGCGGCATGCAGGTCGCCGAAGAGATTGCGTTCACCGAGTCGGTGAGCGGAGTTGTTGATAGCACCGGCACGCCGTACCTCAAGGACCGCGGCTTCCGCCTCATCCCGCAGATGGACGCCCGCACCCCTTGCTATACCGCAAACGGCGACGCGACCCGCGCCAATTTCGAAAACACCTGGGACCTCTCGTTCTGGGACGGCCTCTTCGCAAGGATGGCGAGGATGCGCTACAACCTCTTCGACATGGCGACCCTGTGCGCTTTCCCAAGCGTCATCAAGGTCGAAGGATATGAAGACTGCGCCCTCGACGACATTTGGGTCTACGATGGCGAATACGATGACACGTATTACGGCAACGGCACCAATATGTTCCGCCCCGAGCACATCGAAGAAGGTAATTACCACGTCTATAAGACCATGACGATCGATGAGAAGATCGAGCACTGGAAAGCGGTCATCGCCTCGGCCCATGACCATGGCATCCGCTTCCAGTACGACATCATGAACATCTACTCCTTCTCGGAGCAGATCACCTCGAATTACGGAATCGACAACGACCGCGCGAACGAGGTCACCAAGGATTATCTCCACAAAGCGACCGAGACCCTGCTCAATACCTACGACATCGATATCCTGAACGTCACCGCCGGCGAGAACATGGATTATCCCGCCGACACCAAGATGGTGACGGAGCAGTGGATGTACGACGTATATGGCCAGGCCTGCATCGACGCCTATGGCGGCAAGCGCGCGAAGGACGAATTCGCACTCACGTACTCGATAACCGACGAGAACTGGTCCCTTTGGTCCGACTTCCCGTTCCAGCGTTCCTGCGCAACCCGCTATGCCGACACGCATATGTATGCCGTCACTGCGCCCGTCTATTCTCAGGATGTTCGCGACGCGCTTCCGGAAGGAACCTACGACACCTACAACCTCCGCAATGAGGATGCCTATCACTTCACCTGGGCCGAACCAGATTGGGCCCGCGAGTTCTGCAAGAACATGAAGCAGCCGAAAGCCTCCGGATTCGTCCTTGGCTCCGCCGGCTACTACATGGGCAAGGAATATGAGTTCATCGACACGACCCAGAATGGCGGATATTATTACGACCGCCACTTCATGAACTACACGATGTTCGGACGCTTCTCCTACAACCCCGAGCTCACCAATGAATGGCTCGCCAAGAAGTTCGAGGTCCATTTCAAGGAAGCGGCGA
>JAILKX010000164.1 GCA_024693415.1 Bacilli bacterium | reverse complement strand
CGCGACATGATCGAAGGCAAGAAAAAGCTCGAAGGCGCGCAGATTTTCAAACTCTATGACACCTTTGGATTCCCTAGCGACCTCACCAAGGAGATCTGCCTTGAATCCGGCGTCGAGGCCGATATGGATGGCTTCGAGAAGGCGATGGAGGAGCAGAAGGAAAGGGCGAGGAACGCCAGGGGCGAGATCGAATCCTTCCATAAGCAATCCAAGGATTTGCTCGCGTTCAAGGACAAGAGCGAATTCACCTACGATCCCAAGGACACCGAAGGGACCGTCATCGGCCTCTTCGTCGACGGCGTCAAGGTCGATTCGATCGAAGAGGAAGGCGAAATCTCCTTCGACCTCGATAATTTCTACGCCGAAAGCGGCGGACAGGTTTCTGATGCCGGCCGCGTCTACAACGGCTTTGCCGAAGGCGAGGTCATCGCCGTCTCCAAAGCCCCCTCCGGCCAGCACCTGCTCCGCGTCCACATGAAGTACGGCACGATCAAGAAGGGCGACAAGCTCACCCTCGAGATCGACAAGAGGAAGAGGGAGCTCACCGCGAGGAACCACTCCGCGACCCACCTCCTCCACGCCGCGATCGGTGAGGTGCTTGGGCACCATGTCGATCAGAAGGGCAGCTACGTCGACGAGAACTATCTCCGCTTCGACTATACCGCCCTCACTAAGCCCACCGATGAACAGCTCCGCGCGATCGAAGAGCTCGTCAACGAGAAGATTGCCGAAGCGATCCCCGAGGTCACCGAGGTCCTCCCGATTGAGGAAGCGAAGAACATCGGCGCCGAGATGGAGTTCTCCGAGAAGTACGGAGACACCGTCCGCGTCGTCGAGTTCGGCGAGTTCTCGAAGGAGTTCTGCGGCGGCACCCACGTCGGAAACTCGTCCGACATCGGCGTGTTCGTGATCGAGTCCGAAGGCGCAGTCGCCAGCGGCATCCGCCGCATCCAGGGACGCACCTCGCTAGGCGCCTACAAGTACCTCGCGAACAAGAAGCGCGTGCTTGGGGAACTCGTGGCGGGGCTAGGCAATCCTAGCGACGCCGAAGCGGTCTCTAGACTCGAAGGAGTGCGCCGCGACAGCGATGCGAAATCCAAGGATCTTGAGGCTTTGAAGTCCAAGCTCGCGAGCCTTGAATCCAAGGGTCTCGACAATGAGTTCGAAGTAATCAACAACGTATACTTCATCATGAAAGTCGTCGATGGCGGCCGTAACGAAGTCATGAAGCTTGGCGACAACCTTAAGACTAAACACCCGGATTATCTGATCGCTTTGATCGGCAAGGAAGGCGAGAAGAAGCCCTTCGTCATCTTCGCGGGCGGAAAGGGCAAAGACACCTTGCCCGCCGGCAATGCGATGAAGATCGCCGCGCCGCTTCTTGGCGGCAATGGCGGCGGCAAGCCCGAGATGGCCAGCGGCTCCGCCGCGAACCTCGATAACCTCGAGGAAGCCAAAGCAGCCCTGAAGGCAAAACTATAATTACAGGAGGAAACTCGAATGATTGAAATCACCGAAGACAACGATATGATCATCACCCTCGAAAACGGGGAGCAGGACAAGGTCAAGATCCTTTTCTACTACCATAACGACGAGAGGGGCCGCGACTATTATTTCATCTATCGCGAAGAGACTCCCGATGAGATCATCGTCATGTCGAGCGCAGACGGCGAGAGCCTAGAAGAGGTCGACGAAGAGGAGTTCGACGAAGCCCAGCAGGTCTTCGAAGCCTACGAAAACGACCCCAAAATCATCGAGGCGCGGAAATAATTCCCTATGGGGAATCATTTCGCCTTGTGAATAGGGCTCTTGAAGTCTATAATTTTACCGCTTTGAGCAAGGGAGAATACCAACATGGCAGATAAGAAAATCGTTCTTACCGAAGAAGAACATAAGCAACTGACCGCTGAATACCGTCACCTGATCGACGTCGAGCGCCCCGACATCATCGAGAAGCTCACCATCGCCCGCAGCCAAGGCGACCTTTCCGAAAACGCCGACTATGACGCCGCACGCGAGCGCCAGGGACAGATCGAAGGAAGGATTCGCGAGATCGAGGCCACCCTCGACAACGCCGAGATCATCAGGAAGCAGTCCTCGAGCACCATCGGCATCGGCGATGTCGTCACCTTCAAGGACTTCAGCGACAACAGCGAAGTCGTCGTCAAGATCGTCGGCAACGTCGGCGCTGACCCGATGGCCAAGCCCCATCCGACCGTCTCGAACGAGTCGCCGCTAGGCAAAGCCCTCCTTGGGAAAGTCGATGGCGATTCCGCGATCGTCGAGGCCGCTGAACCCTATGAGATTCAGGTCATCAAATTCGAGCGCGACTGATAAAAATAATTTCTACTTATGAAAAAGCCCGGCAAACGCTGGGCTTTTTCGTTTGCGGTTAACAAATTCCAACCAAAATACCGCAACTAATTTGTATCACTTTTCGCAAACGCCCCGCAATCAATTAAGTGGAGGCAGAAAAATGAAAACAATCATAATCATCATCGCCATCACCCTCATCGGCTTAGTGGGGGCAGGGGTTGTGTCCAAAACCGTGTCCAACGGCGGCAACTGGACCTCAACCACATCAAGCGAGGAGGCGGCGAACACCATCACCGTCTCGGTAAGCGGCGAGGTCAATCGCCCGGGCTCTTACGTCCTTGAGGAAGGCGCGACGATGTACGACCTTCTCCAGGCCGCAAGCGGCACCAACACCAACGCGGACTCGCTCGCATACGATTCCACATGCGTGCTCACGGAGAAATCCTATTACATCGCGCCGATCTTCGATAACAGCAACAGCTGCGCCGTCGATCCGATCTCCAAAGTCAACATCAACACGGCCGACGCCGATTCCCTCAACTCCATCGCGGGATTCAGCAAAACGGTCTCGGCCGCCATCGTCGCTTATCGCGGCTCGAATAGCTACACGTTCAGCTACATCGAGCAGATCCAGGAAGTCTCGGGCATCGGCCCGGCGACCTTCCTAGCCGTGCGTGACAAAATCACCCTCCGCTCGGCGTATTAATCATGGAAGCCGTCTTCGCTCTGTGTGGGGCGATAGTTGGCCTGAACCTCGGATTTCGCCAGGACTTTCCCGCTTTCACTTGGTTGTGCAGTCTGGCATTAGCTCTCCTTTATTTCGCCTGGCGGAAGAAGATGGTTCTCGGCTGCGCGGTGCCGCTGCTCTGCGGCGCCGCGCTGTCTTTGCTTTATAACCACATTCCGATTAGCTATGACGGGGTCGATACTTTTAGCGGCATCGTCATTCGAAGCAGCGCCAATTACTTCGTATTGCAGACTTGGCGCGGCAGGTTCTATATCTACAATTACGGCAATACGTTCGAACTGTTGGACATCGTGAAGGTGAGCGGAAGCGCGATCAAATACTTCCACGCCAATTACGAATCGCAATTCGACTTCGGCGAATACCTGAGGCTCCAAGGCGTGACCTACGAGGTGAAGGCCTATTCGAAGGACACGATCCTCGCTTTCCCCATCAGGATGCGGGAATACGCGGGACTTTTGACAAGCGGCCTAAACGAAGATGCATCCGCCTTATTCAAATCGTTGCTCTTCAACCAAAAGGATTATTCCTCCTCGTTGCTCTCAAACGCGAATGCGGTGGGGGTGAGCTACATCGTCTCTAGCTCTGGCATCTTCTACATGGGGATCCTTAGCTTCGCCAGGAAGAGGTTCCATTATTTCCTGAACGACAAATACGCGGACGCCTGCACGATAGGGCTTGGTTCATTGCTCCTCATATTCGGCATCACCAAGACCGGAATCGTCCGCGCCTATGTGTGCCTATGGATGCGCTTCATCAACAAATACAGATTCAAGGAGCGGTTCGAGCGGCCGGAGGTGCTGTCCTTCAGCGGACTAGCGATGCTCATCATGAATCCCTTCCTCGCTTCCGATTCCGGCTTCTTGCTTGGGTTTGGGGTGAGCTTCGCGATGTTCTATGGCAAATACATCCTGCTAAGGTATGGCAAAAAGGAGTCGAAGATCGCGGCGATGTTCCTGATCAGGCTCATCATTTTCCCGATCTCGGTTTCCAGCGCGGGCTATCGCCCTTTGGCCTTTTTGTACACCTTGCTTTTGACGCCTTTATCCTGGATCGGCGTCATCATCGGCTACCCAAGCGTCATCTTCCATTTCGGCAAGGGGATGCTCAATGGCTACGCCTCGTTCTATGGGACGATCGTCAAGTGGATGGACGCCAATAACCCAGCGCTCCCGATCCCGATATTAGGGACTGGGTTCTATTTCGTCTATTACGTCGCCCTTTTCCTTTGTCTTTTCTTCATAGAGGTTGGGGCGTACTACCTCAAAAACAAACTGATAATCGCGCTAATTTCGACTTACCTCGTTAGTCTTGTCCCTGCCCAATACCTCTTCACGGCCCAGGTGAGCTTCATCAACGTCGGCCAGGGCGATAGCATCTTGATCCGCCATAGATCGAGCGTCGTGATGATCGATACCGGAGGCGTGGTGAAGCTCGATATGGCTAACGACACCCTGATACCCTTCCTCAGGAAGCAAAGGATCTACCATATCGACTGTCTGATCGGGACCCATGGCGACTACGACCACATCGGCGCCAAGGACGAGCTCATGAAGAATTTCAACGTCAAAAGATATGTCGATGACGCAAGCGAGTTTCCATTGACCGTCGGCCAATTGACCTTCACGAACTACAACGTCTACGAGGGCTCGGACGAGAACGAGAACTCGCTCGTCCTCAAGACGGAGATCCTTGGAAAGTCGTGGCTATTCACCGGCGACGCCGGGGTCGAGACGGAGGAGAAGATCGTCCGCGATTTCCCAGACCTCGACGTCGACATGCTGAAACTCGGCCACCATGGCTCCAAAAGCTCCTCCTCCGAGGACTTCTTGAAGCTATTGTCGCCCGAGATGGTGATCATCTCGGTAGGCAGGGGCAATAAGTACGGCCATCCTGATCCCGAGGTCATCAAGCGCCTAGAAAAACTCAATATCCCATACCGCAGGACCGACCTAGAGGGGACGATCACCTATTATGGATTCGCTTAAGCAAAGCACGCGCGCGTGCGCTATAATAAGAAGGTAATGATCAACATCATCTGCTCACCCGAAGCCCAACTAGCCAAGCGCGCCTGCGACCGCCTCGTCAAAAAGACGCTGCCGGAGCGCAACGAATGGAATTACATCTCTTTCAACATGGCCGTCACCAAGCTCAAAGAGCTGGCCGACGAATGCGAGGGCGTTCCCTTCATGACCGACAAAAAGGTAGTGGTGGCCGATGATTGCGCCTTCCTTGCCAAGACCAAGACCAAATACAAATACCAGTCCGACGACGTGCCGGAAGCCTTACGGGATTACGTCGACCACCCGAACGAATTCGTCGACCTATACCTCCTCGTCTATAGCGACGCCCTCGACGAGAAAAACCCGATCGTGGCGATCTTAGAATTAAGGAACGCGATCAAGCAAGTCGCGGTCCCGAAGCCCGAGGAATGGATGGCTTACGCCACCAAGTTCCTCGCCGCGCGCCGCGTGAGCATCGATAACAATGCCTTGACCGAGCTCGTCGCGCGCTCGGCTGGCGACTATGGGGTGTTCGTGAATGAACTCGAGAAATACGCCTGCTACGCCGATGTCGGCGGTTCCATCCGGTTAAGGGACGTGGAGGCGCTCACCGCGCCAAAGCTCGAGGAAAACGCCTTCCAGATCTCCAATGCCCTCATGAAGAACGACGTCGCCCGCGCGATGGCGATCTACAAGGACCTCAAGGTCTTCGGGGCGGAAGAGGTGATGCTTATCAACCTCCTCTCAAAGCAGCTCATCTTCATGGAGCAGGTCTACTTCTTAGACGGCAAAGGCTTAAGCGTCAAGATGATCGCCGATGAGCTGAAGGCCAAGCCGTTCCGCATCGAGATGACGCTGCGGAACCTATACCGCGTCCCTAGCGGCGCCCTTGAGCGCATCATCGAGGAACTCTATGAGGCCGAGATGCAGATCCTCACCGGCAAGGCCTCGGCCAAGTTCGCATTCGAACGGTTCCTCGCGAACTTCGACCTCCGCAAATAACACAAAAAAGCACGGCAACACCGTGCTTTTTATGTATCGCTTCCTAATTTGGATTAGAGAGCGGCGACGATTCTCTGGAGGTGGGCTTTCTTGCGGTCCGCGCTGTTTTTGGCGTAGACGCCGAGCTGAGCGTTCCTGTCGAGGAGGGAGATCGCGACCTTGAGGGCCTCTTCGGCCTCGGCCTTCTTGCCTTCGGCGACGAGGGTCTCGACCTTCTTGATCGCAGTCCTGGTCTCGCTCTTGGCGGCGGCGTTGGCCTGACGGGCCTTCTCGTTGGTGCCGGCGCGCTTGATTTGGGATTTAATGTTTGCCATAGTTCTGTAATTTTCCTTTTGAAACGGGTTAATATTAGCGTTCACGCTTCGCAAAGGCAACCTTTTTTCGCGTGAGCGCGTATATACGTGTTATTTCTTGCCGTGGGTGAGGTCTAGGATCTCCTTCGCGAAGTCGTTCGCGCAGGCGAGCTTACCATAGAGGTCCTCGCTGATTTCGACCTTGAATTCGTCGTCGAGGCGCTTGGCCATCTCGATGTAGCTCATCGAGTCTCCGCCGAGGTCGGTGGTCCAGATCGCATCGGCCGCGATCTTGAATTCGGGGAGGAGCAGGACCTTCGAGAAGACCTTGATGACGCGGCCGACCACTTCGGCGACCTCTTTCTCCTCGTAGCCCTCGAAGCTCACGACTTCGCGCTGCGGCCCTTCGAATCCGGTGAATTCGTTCGAGCCTTTCTCGATGGCTTCCTTGATGAGGAAGCGCTTGACCTTCATCGAGCCAGATAGCGGCAGCGGCTTGGTGTCGATCAGGATCGTCTGGACCTTTTTCTCCGACGGCAGCGTATCATTGATCGCCTTGACGTCGGCGTAGATCTTCTTGAGGGACTCCTCGGAGACGGTGTTGTCGACCTCGCACACGAGGGTGATCTTCTCCTCGCTATCGCCCGGGCGCTTCGCGCCGAGGCAGACCACGTGGTTCAGATTCTTGACGTCCTTGAAGTAGTATTCGATCTCGTCGGGGAAGACGTTTTCGCCGTTAGAGAGGATGATGGTGTCCTTGATGCGGCCCTTGAGGTAGGTGTTGCCTTGGGCGTCCATCGTGGCGATGTCGCCGGTGTGGAAGTAGCCGTCTTCGCTGCCGACGCGCTTCAGGACCCCGCCGATGATCTCGCGCTCATGGGTGATGTCGCTTTTGATGAGCAATTCGCCGGTCATGTTGCCCTCGTCATCGATGCGGACGTTGTCGCCGCCGATCTTGTATTCGATGCCGTAGAAGGGCTGGCCGATGGAGCATTTGATGCGGCGGTTGACGTCGGGGCTCATCTCGACGGAGGTGATGCCGACCTCGGTCATGCCGAAGCCGTTGTAGAGCGGATAGCCCAAACCATTGATCAGGGCGCAGGTTTTCGGCGAGAGGA
Organism: Bacilli bacterium; assembly: GCA_024693415.1. The sequence goes on along the minus strand of JAILKX010000164.1, from coordinate 2,001 downwards.
ATCCGCCGCCGGAGATGCAATAGCGGACCTGCGAGCCGAGGATCTTCGACTGGAAGACGCGCTTCACGAAGCCATTGGCGGCCCAGCCGGCTTCCTTCTTGGTGATCTTGTTGGTGTTATAGGCGACGAGTTTGCTCAGGATATCGCTCTTATTGGGGCCCATGCTCGCCGCTTGGCGGGTCACCGATTGGGCGACGCCGTCCCAGAGCATCGGGACGCTGTAGACGTGGGTGCATTTGCCCTTCTTGACCGCGTAGAGGATGTCGCTGGTGGACATCGAGGACGGGTAGACGATGGTCTTGCCGTAATAGGTGTACCAGAGGTAGACCGCCACGAATCCGAAGATGTGGTGGAACGGAAGCATCGCGAGGTTCCTGATCGGGCCGGGATACATGAGGTCGACGGTCTTGTTCGGCATCTCGATCGAGGCGACGATCTGGGCGCAGAGGTTCTTGCCGGTGTAGACCATCATCTTCGCGGCCCCGGTGGTGCCGGAGGAGCAGAAGATCACGTGGTTCGCCCAGTCGGGTTGGAACGAATAGTCGGATTCCTGGTTCAGCACGTCATTGACGCGGTACGTCGGGACGGAGAATTCCTCTTCGTCATTGGCGATGAGGGCTTTGGCGCGGGCCTGGGAAAGAAGGTTGTCCGCGTTTTCCTTGGCGAGCTTCGCATCGATGAGCAGCGGCGAATGCCCGCACATAAGCAGTGCCCAGAAAATCTCGGCCCAGCGCGGGGAATTCTTGAGCTTCAAGCCGACGATCGTCCCGGCGGGGATGTTCGAGAGGAGCTTTGCCAATTTGCCGCTAGTGGTGTAGACGCGGTTCTTGAAGTCCTCGTAGGTCTTCTTGATCGGGCGCCCGGATTCATCGAAGTAGATGTAAGCGGTGGCGGAGGGGCAGCGCGAGACGATCGCGTTGTAGATGTCCTCCATCTTCTGCGGGGTATCGAGCAATTTCTTGGTCGCCGTCATGAATTCGGCGACCGCTTTTTGGCTGTCTTTTCTCATTTCTTGTTCAGTAGTCCTTTCTTCTCCCTGCCCGGGATCTTGCATTGATCGGAGAAGGCGATGTCGCCGGCATCCACGTTCTGGCGGATGACGGCGTTCGGGGCGATCTTCGCCCCATCGCCGATCGTGATCGGCCCAAGCAGGATCGCGCCTGCGCCGACGACGACGTTATTGCCGAGGGTCGGGTGGCGCTTCACTTTTCTCGAAGAGACACCCCCAAGGGTGACTCCATGGTACAATGTGCAGTTGTCGCCGATTTCCGCGGTCTGGCCGATCACGACGTTCGAGCCGTGGTCGATGAAGAGATTGCGGCCGATCTTGGCCTCGGGATGGATCTCGATGCCGGTGATGCGCTTGCCGCGCATCATGATCGCCTCCGCCAAAAACCTCCAGTGCCACTTGCAGAATAGGAAATGGGCGATGCGGTAGCGCCTCATGATGCGAACCGAGGGATAAAGCCAAAAGACCGACCATTTGGATCTGGCCGCGGGGTCGCGGCGAAGAATGGACTCGAGATAGCCCTCGGGTTTGGTTTTATTGGATTTATCGTTCGTCATGAAGGCGATATAGATAGTATGATTAGTGTCGCAGCGGCGCCTTAAGCGCGCGCGACTGTGCTACAATTTAAATCATAACTCGTAAAAAAGCAACAAAAGGAGGGACGCGATGGAACGTTTCCATGATATTGTCGAGGCCAGAATCGTTTACATGGGCACCCCGGAGATCTCGGCGGAGGTTTTTTCGATGCTGATCGAGGCCGGTTTCCATTTCGTCGCCGCCATCACAAACGAGGATAAGCCGGTCGGAAGGAAAAGGATTCTAGAGCCGACGCCGGTCAAAAAAGTGGCGCTGGAGCATAACATTCCGGTCTTCCAGCCTCATCGCATCAGGACCGACAACGCCTTCTTGAAGGACATCCCGTGCGACCTGATCCTCACGATGGCCTACGGGCAGATCGTTCCCGATGAAGTGCTCCGCCATCCGCGCTTCGG
>JAILKX010000160.1 GCA_024693415.1 Bacilli bacterium | reverse complement strand
AGCAATATGAGCAGAAATTGTCGCAGCCGTCTTGAATCTTGAGATAAGCCCTGGCGTTCTCGCAGAACGCGGTCGCGCCTAGTTCCTCATATTTCTCATGGCGGACGCTCTTCTTGACGTCGATGATCTTCTCGCCATTTGACAAAAAGGCGTTGATGTACTCAAGGGCCTTTGAGCGATTGGCGGCGCCGAGGATGATGTCGGCCCCAAGCTCAGCGCACTTCTCCGCGTGCTTCTGCGAATAGCATCCCATGACGAGGATCACGGCATGGTCGTTCCTGCTGCGGAAGGAAGAGATGTGTTGGCGCGATTTTTGATCGGCCCTCGCGGTCACCGAACAGGTGTTCAAAATGATGACGTCGGCCTCTTCGGCGGACGATGTTTTCTCGTAGCCGGCTTTCTCGAGCTCGGTGCCTAAACTTGCGGTCTCGTAAGAGTTAACCTTGCAGCCAAGACTATGCAAAAATACCTTCTTAATCATTTCGAGGAAGTTTTACTAATTTTCGCATTATGTAGCCTGTCAGCGTTATTTAATTTATACAATAAACTACTAGATATTAACTGATTGTCTACCAAGGCATTTTTCATCTTCTCTTTGTCGAATTCATAGTACGCATCGACTACAGGCTCCAGTCTTTGCATCATATGATGGGTGTTTGGACGGCGGATTCCGCGGTCGAAAACAGCGATTCTACAGTCCAATCTCCCCTGCTTATTCACGAAGTAAATCGAGGCTGAATCATAGTCGTAATAGGCGTTGGAATCCTGTCCTCTGCGGACCAAAATCAGCTGGGTGAAAGTCGAGTTATAGAGGTCTGGGCCATACTCATCGAAGGGGTCCACGCATATGCTGTCACTGTGTCTGAAGAGGTTCAGGTACTTCTTCTGCAATAGCTTTTCGGGCGACTTCAGGAAGATATCGTTCATGGTTTTCGGCAGGAACGGCATATAGATCCTAGTCGCTCCATCGATGTAGAAGGGGAGGCCTTCGATCGACTTTTGGAGGGTCTTCATGGCCAGTTCCTCGATGTTCTTCTCCCCTTCATGTTCGCGAAGGGTCTTGATGACTTTCACGAACGCATTCCTATTGGCGATGCCGCGGATGATGATGTTCGCCCTTATGACGTCGAAAGGCTTGGTGGCGTTGCGGAAATTGCTGAAGTTCGGGAAATCGGCCAGGAGGACGTTATTCGCAAGGAAATACCGCATTTCGTCGCCTTGATCGAAAACGGTCCTTCTCTGTTTCTTTTCCAATGTCTCGAATAAATTCATCTTTATAGGACGCAAGCGCACCGCTTGCGCTTCCATTAACGGAATCAGCCCTTCTTCTCGCTCGTCGCGGAAAGAATGGATACGGCGTAAAGCGCCGCGGTCTCGGCGCGCAGGATGCGCCTGCCGAGCGATACGAACGTGAAGCCGCAGTCATCGGCGACCTTCACCTCATTCTCGGTGAACCCGCCTTCCGGACCGATCACGATCAGGACGCTTTGGTTCTTTTCAATGCCCTCGGCGACCGAGAGCAAGGTCGATTCGCTGCCGGCTTCGCCTTCGTAAGCGAAGATCTTAATATCCGCGGAAAGGTCGACCACGTCTTTGAAATCCATATAGGGTTCCACGGTCGGGACGATGCTTCTGCGCGACTGTTCAGAGCCTTCTTCGGCGATTTTGCGTAGCCTCAGCAGCTTCTTGTCCTCCTTCTCCTTCGGGCGGACGATCGTGCGCTCGCAGACGAACGGGATGAAGCGCGATGCGCCTAGTTCGGTGCCTTTCAAGACGATCAGGTCATTGTGATCACCCTTAAGCGTCGCGAAGGCGACGGTGATGTGATTGTCGAGCTCGCGCCGGAACACGGTCTTGTCCACCACGACGATGTCGAGGGGATCGAGGCTATTGATCTGACATAAGAAAATGTCGGTGCCGTCGGCGATTTCGATTTTCTCGCCGCAGTTGGCGCGGCGGACGTCGATCAGATGATGGCGTTGGGCGGAATCAAGGATGGCGTGGCCATCGACGATAGTACCGAAATAGTGTTGCATCAGCGCAAAAACTCTCCTTCCCCGTCTTTGGGCGAATTCCTCTTCGAGAACAGGATACCATAGACCAGCCAATATACCCAAACCGCCGCGAACGGGGCGAGGTAGCTGATCGCCGGATGGACGTCTGCGCCGAAATAGAGCGCGGACCCGATCCCGCCGACCAAAACCAAGGTCGCGAGGATCGCGAAGATCCCGAAGTTGATCTTTTTGATATAGAAGAAATGGACGCCGAAATACCCAAGCGTCATCGAAAGGATCGAAGCGGTCTTTTGCGACTTCGAGCGATACAGCGGCTCATTATCCCCCATCAGGTCGAACCTTTTGGTGATGTCCATCGTGGCGTAGTCGGGATCGATCGGATTCCTTTCGCCGCAATGGGGGCAGATATCGGTATCGAATTTGGATATTTTGGCGTGGCAGGATTTACAGTATGGCATATTCCTCAATAGTATAGCCTGCAGGAGGCTTTTCGTGTAGGTTAGAAAAAGTATTTTTCTAAGGCTCGAAGCGGTTTCAAAAGGCCCTGCAAGAGGTTCTCGCAGGGCCTAATCGGCTCACTTCTTGAAGCGGGATTTCCAGCGGTCGAAGAGGCTGTCCTTCGGGACCGTGGTCTCCTTAAGCTGTTCGAGCAATTCCTTCTGACGCCTGGAAAGCTTCGTCGGCGTCTTGACTTTGACGTGGATATACTGGTCGCCGGGAACGCCGGAGCGGAGGTCTTTGACGCCGCGTCCGCGGATCTTGAGGATCTGATCGGGCTGGGTGCCTTCGGGCACGTCGACCGTGACCTCGCCATAGACCGTCGGAACGACGATCGAGGTCCCGAGGGCACAATCGACGAAGCTTAGCGGCACGTCGAGGTGGATGTCGTTGCCGTCGCGGCGGAATTCCTCATGCGGGGCGATGACGATCTCGAGGTAGAGGTCGCCGTTAGGCCCGCCATTATATCCCCTGCCGCCCTTGCCGGTCACGCGGACCTGCTGTCCGGCGTTGATGCCGGCTGGGATGTTCACGGGGATGTCGCGCTTGATGCGGGTATACCCCGCGCCGCCGCAGGTATGGCATCTGTCGCGGATGATCTTGCCGCTGCCGCCGCAACGGGGGCAGGCGACCTGGGTCTGGCTGATGCCGAAGATGGTGCGCTGCTGCTGGATCACGACGCCCGAGCCGCCGCATTGCGAGCAGGTCTCGATGCCGTTCGGGCTTTCGGCGCCGGTGCCGCGGCAGTGTTCGCACGGCTCATCGTAGGTATGGGGGATGTTGACCTTGGTGCCGTTGATGGCGTCCATGAAGCCGACGCGGATCCTCTTTAGGACGTTTTCGCCCTTCTCGGGCCCGACCGGGCCGCGTGATCTCCTTCCCCCGCCTCCGAAGAAGCTTGAGAAGATGTCGCCGAGGTCGATGTCGCCGAAGCCGGCTGAGCTGAATCCGTCGCCGAAGGGGCTTCCTCCGCCGCCGGTGGAGCCGCCCTGCTGGAAAGCGGCGTGGCCGAAGCGGTCGTAAGCGGCGCGCTTCTGGTCGTCGTATAGGACGTCGTATGCTTCCTGGATCTCTTCGAATTTCTTAGGCGCATCCGGGCTTTTGTTGACGTCTGGGTGATATTGTTTGGCTAGTTTTCGATAGGCTGATTTAATCTCGTCCTTGGTCGCGGATTTGCTGAGTCCAAGCACTTCATAATAATCCCTTTTCTCGTCCATATAGCCCTCCTTTCTTTTGCAAAAGGCTTAGCGGCGCTAGGCACCGCTAAGCTAGATGCGTCGAATTACTTTTTGTCGGTGAAGTCGGCGTCGACCACATCGTCTGCGGTCTGGTTGCCTTCTTGCTGCGGCTGCGGGTTCGGGTTGCCCTGCGCGCCCGCGGCGCCCTGCTGGCTTGCGGCCTGGGCGGCGGCGTCTTCGAGCTTGCCGACGATCTCGCGGAGCTTGTCGATGTTGTCGCTCTGGATGGCGCCTTGGGCCTCATCGCGGAGCTTGGTGAGCTGGTCCTTCTGCTCGGGGGTCATCTGGGCGCCCTTCTCATTGAGGGTGTTGTTGATCTCGTCGACGTAGGTCTGGGCCTTGTTCTTGACTTCGATGTCGCCCTTGCGCTTCTCGTCGGCGGCCTTGTTCTCCTCGGCCTCCTTCACCATGCGGTCGATGTCCTCTTTGGAGAGGCCGTTGCTGCCGGAGATGGTGATGTCCTGGGACTGCTGGGTGTCGAGGTCCTTGGCGCTGACCTTGACGATGCCGTTGACGTCGATCGAGAAGGTGACCTCGATGCGGGGCTGTCCGCGGCGGGCCGGCTTGATGCCGGAAAGCTGGAAGTGACCGAGCAATTTGTTGTCGTGGGCCATCTGGCGCTCGCCCTGGTAGACCATGATGTCGACGGCCGGCTGGTTGTCTTCGGCGGTCGAGAAGATCTGCGACTTGGTGGTCGGGATCGTGGTGTTCCTCGGGATGAGCGGGGTCATGATGCCGCCGAGGGTCTCGATGCCAAGGGTCAGCGGGGTGACGTCGAGCAAGACGACGTCCTTCACGTCGCCGGCGATGACGGCGCCCTGGAGGGCGGCGCCGATCGAGACGGCTTCGTCCGGGTTGACCGAGAGGTTCACGGTCTTGCCGGTGATCTTGGAGACCATCTCCTGGACGGCCGGCATCCTGGTGGAGCCGCCGATCATGAGGACGGAGTTGATCTGGTTATAGGAGAGGCCGGAATCCTTGAGGGCCTTCTCCATCGGGACTTTGCACCTCTCGAGGAGCGAGCGGGTCAAATCCTGGAATTTGGCGCGAGTGAGCTTGCCTTCATAGCTGATCGGGCCGGTGGGTCCCATGCCGATGAAGGGGAGCGAGATGGTGGCCTCAAGCGAGCTCGAGAGCTCGATCTTGGCGCGTTCCGCCGCGTCGACGAAGCGCTGGCGCGCCATCTTGTCGGTGAAGTCGACCCCGAACTGGATCTTGATTTCGGCCGCGATCCAGTCGGCGATCATGTTGTCCCAGTCGTCGCCGCCGAGGCGGGTGTCGCCATTGGTGGACAAGACTTCGAAGGTGCCGTCGCCGATATCGAGGATCGAGACGTCGAGGGTGCCGCCGCCGAGGTCGAAGACCATGACCTTCTCGGACTTATCGGTCTCTAGGCCGTAAGCTAAGCAAGCCGCGGTCGGCTCATTGATGATGCGGACGACTTCGAGGCCCGCGATCGTGCCGGCGTCCTTGGTGGCCTGGCGCTGGGCGTCGTTGAAGTAGGCCGGGACGGTGATGACGGCTTTGTTGACCGGCTGGCCGAGGTTCTTCTCGGCGTAGGACTTCATGTAGGCGAGGACCTTCGAGGAGATCTCCTGCGGGGTGAAGTCCTTGTTCAGGCAGCCGATGTGGAACTTCTCGGAGGTGCCCATGAAGCGCTTGGCGCTACTGACGGTGTCGGGGTTAGTGATCGCCTGACGCTTCGCGGCGTTGCCGATGATCTCTTCGCCCGTGCCCTTGAAGGCGACGACCGAGGGGGTGGTGTTGGTGCCCTCGGGGTTGGGGATGACTTTGACTTTTCCGTCGGCCTGCATGACCGAGATGACGGAGTTGGTGGTACCGAGGTCGATACCGACGATGATTTCTTTTGCCATGGTTAAATTCTCCTTTGACGTTTATGCTTGATGGACCTTCGGATTTTCTTCCGACGGTTCCTTGCTTTCTTCTTTGGTGTCCCCTGCTTCTTCTTGCTTCGGGGGCTTAGCGATGCTTACCATCGCCGCGCGGATCAGCCGGTCATGAAGCTTATAGCCTTTCGCGTAGATCTTCGTGACCTTGCCTTCTTCGACTTCCAGCGTTTCGGTGAAGTCGACCGCGTGCATGGTGTCGAGGTCATAGGCATCGCCTGGCTTTGGGCAGATCTCCTTGACCCCTTCGGACTCGAGGACCGATTGGATTTGGTTGTAGATGTATTTGAACCCGACGAGGTAGTTCTTGGTCTCCTGGCTTGGCGGGTCATTCTGCAGCGCCATATGGAAGCCATCTAGGGCCGGGAGGAGTTCGCTTATGAAGCCCGAGGCGCGGTAGCGGATCGCTTCGCGGTTCTCGGCTTCGAGCGACTTCCTGAGGTTCTGGGTGTCGGCGAACGCCTTGTAGTATTCGTTCTTCCAGTGGTCGCGGTCGGCTTTTAGTTTCTCCGCTTCCGCGGCCAAGGCGTCGTACTTATCGCGGCTGATCTTCTTGCCGCGCTTGCCCGTCTCTTCCTCTTCCTTGATCTCTTCTTTCTCTACGCTTGGGGTTTCTTCTTGCATGATGTGGGTTCTCCTTCTTCTTCGGAGGCGTCGCTTCCGAAGTAATCGTCGAGCGCGCTCGACACGTATCCAAGCAGGGCGAGCGCCCTCTCGTAGTCCATCCTCGTCGGACCGACGAGTGAGATCGAGGCGTTCTGCCCGCCGGGGATCGCGATCTTGGCTGAGACGATCGCGACGTCGTCGCTCCCCTCGGGGGCGATCGTGACGTTCAGGTCCTTGCCTTCATCCCCATCGGCTTCAAGGGCTTCCCTCAAAGCTTTGGGGTTATCGATCAAAGATAAGATGCGGCGCAGCTTTTTGGCATCGTCAGCGAACTCCGGCTGATCGAGGAGGTTCTCCTTGCCGTAGAGGTTCATCCTCTCGGAGGCGAACTTCAGGAAGGTCTGCAGGATCGCTTGGTAGATCGCGTCGTGGCCGACGATATAGTCGCTTAAGGCCGGCTTCATCGCCTCCATCTTGGGGACGAGGTCGGCGATCGGCGTGCCTTTGAGCCTATCGTTGAGGAGGCCGACGGTCTTGCCGACCTCGTCGATGTCGATCTTGTCCTCGACCATGAAGGTCTTGTTCTCGACGTAGCCCTGGTCGGTGACGAATACCGCGGTCGCGGTGTTGTTCCCGAGCGGGATGATCTGCACCGACACGAGCTTCTCCTCGTTGACCTTAGGGCCTAAGACCACTGAGGCGAGGTTCGTCATGTTGGCGAGGATCTCGCAGCTCTGGCGGATCACTTCCTCCACCGATTGGGTCTTCTTGTCGAGGATCGACTGCAAGGCGTATTTGATCGAATCGTCCAATCTCTCCTGGCGGAGGTGCTCGACGTAATACTCATACCCCGCCTTCGACGGGACGCGTCCAGAGGAGGTATGGGTCTTCTCGAGATATCCCGCCTTCTCAAGGGCGTTCATCTCGGCGCGCACCGTGGCGCTAGAGCAATTGAGGTCGTATTCGTCTAGAAGGGTTTGGCTTCCGACTGGCTGGGCGGTCTTGATGAAGTGCTCGACGATCAGCTTTAAGATTCTTTCGGTCCTTGTCATGTTTTCCCTTCCTTTCTAGCAGTCTTCTTTTCCGAGTGCCAAGAACATTATAGAACGCACTTTGGCACTGTCAAGCGAAGATTGCTAAATCCTTTATATAAAAATGCGCGCACGCACATATACGCACATAAAGAAAAAGTCCCGCCGGGCGTCGCCCGAGATGAGCGTGAGCGGTCTGCGGGGTGACCGCCGCAACGGTCGAATTGTTGCGAGTTAAAAGAGCTCAATCAAGACGCTGTCGAGCAAAATGAGCTTTTCGGGCTTAAGCTTGAAGCGCCCGTCTTCGATTATGGTTAGGTCCTGGAGCTTCGCGATCTGCGGCGCGTATTCCTTTTCGAAGTCGGCATTGAAGCGCTTGTTGAAGTCACTGATCGCGAAGCCCTCCTCGAGGCGGAGGTTCGTGAGGAAAAAGTATTCGCGGTCCTCTTTCGGGGTCACTTCGTCGATGTCTACTTTGCGTTCGCCTTCTAGGTATTTATGGAGGTTCGAGGTGTTCTTGAAGCGGGTGTTGTCAACGTAGCCGCTAGCGCCCATCCCGATCGCATAGTATTGCTCATCGCGCCAATAAACGAGATTGTGCCGGCACTTTTTGCCATCTTTGGCGAACGAGGAGAACTCGTAGCGCCGGTACCCTGCTTCTTCTAAGGCGCCTCTTACCGCTTCATATTGCTCGGCTTGGATCTCTTGGCTTGATTCGACGATGCCTTTGGCCTTGAAGGAGGTTCCATCCTCCAGAATCAAGGAATAGGCGGAGATATGGTCGGGGTTCAGCGAGACGGCCTTGGCGACATCCTCTAACGCCTGCTCCTTGGTTTCGTTCGGCAGCGCGTAGATGAGGTCGAGGCTGATGTTGTTTATCCCGACTCCGCGCAAGGTTTTGACGGCGCGCATCACCGCCGCGAAGTCGTGGCGCCTATTGCAGAGTTTGAGCAGTTCAGGTCTCGACGACTGCATCCCGATCGAGACGCGGTTGACCCGGTATTTTTTGAAGAGCATCCCCTGCTCCTTGCTCACGAATTCCGGATTGGCCTCAATCGAGAATTCGCCATCGGGTTTCAGGTGCTTTTCTAGGCGCTTCAATAAGGATTCTAAGAGGTCGATCGGCAAACAATTCGGGGTGCCGCCCCCGATATAGATTGTGTCTAAAAGCCCGATGTCGCCTAAGGAATCGAGTTCAATAAAAAGTGAGCGGAGATAGTCCTCCGCCCACGTTTGGCGATAGATTACTTTCGGGAAGTCGCAATACGAGCAGATGCTTGCGCAGAAAGGGATATGGACGTAAAGAGACTTCGGGGAGCCCATGGGATTAGGCTTCTTCGGAAGGTTCCTTCTCTTCGGCGGCTTCTTCGACAGGCGCTTCGGAGGGGGCCTCTTCCGCTTCTTCTCCGTCTTTGTAGGAGTTCATCTGCTTCGCGGCTTCTTCGTCTTCGATCGGCTGGAGAAGGCGATCAAGCTCCTCGGCGGCGATTTCCTTATCGGATTTGGGCTTCTCGTCGCTTTTGAAGATCTTGACGTGCCTCTTGAGCAGGATGACGGCGATGACGATGACGCCGAAGGCGGCGACAAGGATGATCGGGATTAGGATCGGCGCCATGTCGGCATAAAGGGGTAGCATCATATTCAGTTATCCTTTCCACCCTGCTTGATCGGGGTGTAGACGTATTTCTTCTTGATTTTGTATTTCTTGTAGAACCCTTCGGCGGCGAGGGTATCCATCGAGGTGCGCGCGGTCTCGTAGGCGCAGCGGACGGATTTCTTGTAGTCGTCGATCGAGTAGTAACGCCCGATGGTGCAATGGGTCGCGTAGAAGGTGGCCTGCGATTTCTTGAGGGCCGGATTGGTCTCGAGGATGTACCTCGCGGTCTCCTTCACTTCCTTATCGGACATGCGGGCGGGCGGCGCGGTGAGCGCCCTCTGCCCGAACTCATTTTGCCCAGGCAGCGCATCGATGGTTTCCACATTGGGGTCGCTATGGCGGACCGGCGCGGGCTTCTCGGATGAGGGGGCTTCGACCTCGACGAGCTTCTGCTCCGGCTCCTGCCTCGCCTCGACTTCCTTCACCACTTCCGGCGCCTCGATCCTCGCCTGCTCGATCGGCATGGAATTGACTTCCTTGGCGATCGCGCTTGACTTGGCTTTGGCGATGCCGTCCAGCAAGGTGTCAAGCAACGGGCTCAGCACATCGATTGCGTATAGAACAAAGTATGTAACGTCACCAGTTTTCTGGATTTGGCTTTCGTAATCCTTGAGCCTTTCGGTCTCGATGAGGACTTGCTCTAATGGTAATAGCGGCGCGATCGAAGCGAGGTTGGACTTCGCTAGGATGTACTTCGCGTAGGCGCTTGCGAGCAGGTCGTTATCGGTGTCGAACGGCTTGACGTAATGGATGAAATAGAGGGCGGTCAGCGCTTTGACGAGCCCCTTCTCCTTGCCATCGGTGGTCTCGGTGTAAAGGTCGTCCATCAAGGTTTCGATCATGTTGGCCGGCGCCGCTTCGTACTGGCGCGAGATGACGGCCGTGGTGTGCTTGGAGCTGTAGTCGGTTTCCCGATAGAAGGATACGAGCTCGCCCATGCCTAGCTGCGACTCGAGGACGCTTGCGAGGAATGAACTTGGGTCAGATTCGCCGAACATCGAGCCGAGTCTCGAGACCGTCTCGAAATAGTTCACGACCGGCCGGTGGGTAAGATCGGATTCGCGGTACTGGCCGTTGATCACGGCTTTGATCCCAAGGTCGCTCAAAGGCGATCCGCAGAGGACGTTCGCCGCCTTCAGGACCTGCAAGGTCAAGGTGCGGTCGATCGATTTCTTCTGCTCAGGGTAGATCGTGGCCTGCATGTACTGGCCCTGGAGATAGGTGAGCTTCGCCTCGAAGGAGTTGTATTTCTCATAGACCTTGGTGATGATCGAGTAGCGCAGAGGCTTGAGGTTCGCAAGCTTCATAGACCCGATCTGGTCGATGTTTTCCTTCTTGTAGCGATAGGCTTCGATGTCATACCAAAGCTGGTCGATCAGCCGGAAATGAAGATAGTCGATGAGCTCCTTGCGGGAGAAATACTTCTCATCGGTATATTTCTTTAGCAAATCGATGCTGGTAGCCATGTTATTCCCTTTGTTTTCCAATTATGTGACAACGAAAGGACTAAATCAACCAAAAATCTACTAATTTTCGGGTTAGGAAATAAGATTATTTCCCGTCGTCATCGATGGAAAGCACCGACATGAAGGCTTCCTGCGGCACTTCCACCGCCCCGATCGCCTTCATGCGCTTCTTGCCCTCTTTCTGCTTCTCGAGGAGCTTCTTCTTGCGCGAGATGTCGCCGCCATAGCACTTGGCCAAGACGTCCTTGCGCATCGACTTGATGTCGGCGCGGGCGATGACCTTGCCGCCGATCGCGGCCTGGACCGGCACTTCGAACTGCTGGCGCGGGATGATCGCTTTGAGCTTGGAGACGATGGCGAGGCCCCTATGGTAGGCGTTAGGACGATAGACGATCGAGCTCAAAGCGTCGATCTGCTGCCCGTTTAGGAGGATATCCATCTTGCAGAGGTCGCTCTTGCGGTAGTCCTCGAGCTCATAGTCGAGGCTCGCGTATCCTTTGGTGTAGCTTTTGAGCTTGTCGAAGAAGTTGTAGATGATCTCGCTTAAGGGGAGGTCGTATTTCACGATGACGCGGGTGTCGTCGAAGTATTCGAGGTCGCGGTAGACGCCGCGCCTTTCCTGGCAAAGTTCCATGATCGGGCCGACGAATTCCTTCGGCGACATGATCTTGGCGTTCACAAACGGCTCTTCGATCGCCGAGACGGTCGAAAGGTCAGGAAGTTCGGACGGATTCGAGATCATGATGGACGAGCCGTCGGTCAATTTGATGCGGTAGACGACGCTTGGGGCGGTCGGGATGAGGTTCAGATTGTATTCGCGCTCAAGCCTCTCCTGGATGACGTCCATATGGAGCAATCCCAAGAAGCCGCAGCGGAAACCGAAGCCTAAGGCTTGCGAGGTTTCGGGCTCAAAGAGCAACGAGCTGTCGTTCAAGCAAAGCTTCTCGAGCGCATCCTTGAGGTTCTGGTACTCCTTGGAGTCGACCGGATAAAGACCGCAATACACCATCGGGGAGATCTTGCGGTAGCCAGGAAGCGCCTCCGTTGCGGGGTTATTCGCGAGGGTGATCGTTTCGCCGGGGAAGACGTCGTGGATGTCTTTGATCTGGGCGGCGAGGTAGCCGACTTCGCCGCAATCTAGCGATGGCGTCTTGATTTCGTCGGGCGTCCTCATGCCGACCTCGGTGACGAGGTAGCTCTTCTTGGAGTGCATGAGTTGGATGGTGTCGCCTGGCTTCACC
>JAILKX010000045.1 GCA_024693415.1 Bacilli bacterium | reverse complement strand
GATTATACGTCGGCGTAGCAGGAGCCACCGATGAACTCCCTCATCAAGGAGTTGCTCGGGACCCATTCGTCATCCATGTCGATGAAGAACTTGAGCATCCTCAATAGCCTTTCGGCGGTCGGGAAGCAGGGGGATTCCCTGTCGATGGCGTTTAATAGGGGGACCGCGTATTTCTTCATGACCGGAAGCTCATAGGAGAGCATCGAGTTGTAGACGTAGTCGCTTCCTTCCTGGGTGTCGTAGATCCACTTGAACTCGCCGCGGCGGACGCTTGGCCACATGTTGATGGTCTCTTCGGCCGAGGCGTTGCGGAACTTGAAGTCCCTGACGATGCGGCGGATGAGCCTTAGGTCGGTGAGGGAGACCGGGTTGTGGTCATCGAGGTTGATCTGGGCCTGGGGCGAGATGAAGATCTTGAACTTCGCCGATTTCGGGATGTCGAGGGTCATTCTGTCGTTCAAGGCGTGGATGCCTTCGATGATGATCGGCTCGTTCTTGCCGACTTTGAGGACGCGGCCTGGGACCGACTTGCCGGATTGGAAGTCGAAGCGGGGCAGCTGGACCTCTTCCCCGTTGATGAGGGAGACCATGTTCTGGTTGAAGAGGTCGATGTTGAGGGCGTCGATCGACTCGAGGTCGGGCTTGCCGTCTTCGTCGAGGGGGATCTTGTCCTTCTCGAGGTAGTAGTCGTCGAGCGAGATGCGGATCGGGTTGATGCCGCGGGACAATAATTCGATCCTCAGCCTGTTCGCGAAGGTGGTCTTGCCAGAGCTTGAAGGGCCGGCGATGCAGATGAGGGAGATCTCGTCGATGTCGTCTTCGATGAGCTGACCGAGTTCGCAGAGCATCCTGTTGTGGCGGGCTTCGCAGAGGTTGATGAACTCGATCGGGCCGCGGGTCTTGATGGAATTGTTGATGCCGCCTACGGTGTCGCTGCCGACGATCTTAGCCCAGTCATGGCTTTCCTTGAGGGCGCGGGAGAAGGTCGGGGCATCCTTGAAATCGGGGATGGTGCCGCCTTTTTCGGGGCGCGGGTACTGGAGCAGGAAGCCCGGGGAATAGAGGCGGAGCTTATAGTCGGTGATGTAGCCGGTCGAGGGGACCATGTGGCTGTACATGTAGTTCTCGTAGCCGTCGCATTCATAGAGGTGGACGGTCTTCTCGGGGCGGTAGGCCAATAGCCCTAGCTTATCCTCGAACCCCCTCTGGCGGTAGATCTCGGCGGCGGCGTCATTGGGGACGATGTTGCGCTTGAGCGGGTAGTCGCTTGCGATGATCTGCTCGATCTCGTGCTTGACGCGGATGAGCATCGCGGTGGTGGCGGAGCCGTGGTTCAGGATGTTGACCGAGATCGCGCGGGAGACGTTGTAGGAGAAGCGGATCTTGACGTCGGGGTAGGCCCTGGCGAAAGCCATGGCGACCACGAAGCGGAGGGAGGCTTCGTAGATCTTGCTGGCGGCGTTGTCGGAGATGTCTAAGAATTCGACCGAGCAGTCGTAATAGATCTCGTAATCCAATTCGCGGGTCCTATTGTTGATCCTCGCGGCGACGATCTTGCGGTTCGGGTCGATCTCGGCGGCGAGCTCCTTGATCGCCACCTTCCGGTCAAACGTCTTCGTCTTGCCGGCATATTGAACAGTAAATTGCATGGGTAAATCCTCCAGTTCGGCTGAAAAGCCCTATATCTTAAAATGTAAGCGGTTACAAAGCAATACAAATTGTAATGGATGTTCATCGACTTCGGCAAGGGATAAACCATAGGTTTTTGCAACCGGGCGGAAGCGTCTTTTATCTTGCCTCGTCGCCTTGTTTTACGCGCTCGTGCGTACTAAAATATGTGGGTACCCGCATATAGGCGTGATTTTTTATGAAGCTAATGGAAAGGATCGGAAAGATGGATGAGCACCGGCTCGTCATTTTGATTCTGTCGCTTATCGGGCTGTTCGTGTTCCTGTGCCTCACGCCGTTCTTCTTTTTCAACAATCCCGGCGTGCCGCTAGGATGGCTATTGGGGACCGCGATCGAGGTGTTCAATTACTGGACGATCATCCTCTCCTCAGGCGCGATCTTGAGCCCATATAGCAGCAAGAAGACGCGCGGGGTGGCGTTCGTCATCCTCTTCGTCTTCCTCCGCCTCGCCTTCTGGGTGGGCGGGCTCGTGCTCGGCGCCTTGTGCACCTACACCTGGCAGAACAACTACCTGAACATCTGGAGCGTGTTCGCGGGCTACGTCCCGATGACCGTCGCCGTCGCGATCGCCTTCATGGGCCGCGGCAAGAAGAAGATCGACGACCTCGCGAATGCCCCGCAGAAGCAGGAGGGCGAGAGCCATGATTAGCGTCCCGACCTTCGCCGATCCCATCCAGGAGATGCTGGATCGCTTCTTCAATTTCGATATCACGGGTCCCGTCTTTTCGTCTTTGATGATCATGGCGATCATCGCGATCCTGTGCGTCATCATCTTCATCCAGGCCAAGCGCGCCGACCCCTTGAAGCGCCCGAAGGGGCTGCTTTTGGTCGCCGAGCTCTTCGTCGAGAAGATGGAGGGGTGGACCGCCGACAACATGGGCGTGCGCCC
>JAILKX010000110.1 GCA_024693415.1 Bacilli bacterium | reverse complement strand
AGAGATGCACGTCTCCCTTATTTCCTATGTCAGGGGCAAGAAGATCATGGCTGCCCATTCCCTTATTATGCGCGGCGTGAAGCCTAGCGACGCCGCCGCGATGATGGGCTTCACCGACTATTCGACCTTCTTCCGCGGGTATCAGAAAATGCTCGGGGTCGCCCCGTCTTCGGCGAAACGAAACGCCGCCGCCGAATCGGAAGTCACTTTGCCTTAAGGCTATAGATATCGCTAAGAAGGAAATGGGCATAGCCCTTTTCTTTTTTGCGTGCTGGACCCTTCCCGAGCTTGAATGATTCAAGCTGTCGGGGTAGGCCGCCAAAGGCAATCCATGGGGGACGTGCATTCGAAAACCGTCTTATGATTCAGTAAAACCGGACTTACTAAGAAGCAACGAAATCCGATTTCCGATGGATGAAGAAAAGGCCGCCCGGAGGTAGGGGCAGCCTTCAACGAAAGGAGAACGCTTATTTCTTTTCCCAGGACTGGTTGTTGCTCTTGACGTGGAGCACGTATTCCGGGTTGGCTTCCTTGACCTTGCGGAAGCTCGCTTCGTCATGGAGTTCGCCGGATTTGACTTCGACCTTGAAGTCTCCCTCGACGGGGACGACGAAGTGGAAGAGGCGGGTTTTGCCGCCTTGTTTGGCGAATTCCTTGCCATTCAGGTAGAGGGTGACCTCTTCCTGGTTGGAGCAGACGTAGATGTTGGCCTTGGCCTCGTGGCGGTCGACGAACCTCTTGCCGCAGACGTGGACGAATGGCTCATCGGACCAGAAGGCCTTGTAGAGGTAGAAGGAGTCCTTCTTGACCTTGCGCCCGAAGGTGACGAGGCCCTTGTGGTTCTTGCCGGGATCGCCGCCGACGTTGCGGGCATCGGCCGCGAAGTCGAACATGTTCCAGAGGTGGGTGGCCCAGAGGTATTTCCTCTTCTCGAGGGCTTTGTAGACCTTGTAGTGGCAGATGAGCTGGTATTCCTCGGAGTTGTCGCCGCGCTTGGGGTGCTCGGTGTGGAGGTTCGGCATGCCTTCGGCGCCGTATTCGGAGAAGCCGAGGGGCTTGCCGGGAAAGAAGGTGTGGAAGAAGGAGAGGCGGAAGCCGTTCAGCCAAGTGAAGGGGGTGTACCAGCCGTGATAGAAGTTCATGGCGGTCGCATCGGCGATGTGGCAGAACGGGTTGAAGGCCATCATCATCGCGAAGTTGGCCATGCAGGTCGGACGGGTCGGGTCGAGGCCGTGGATCATCTCGTTGATCTTCTTGTGGTCCTTGGTCTTGCCGGTGGAGGGCTTCATGGTGATCTCGTTGGAGATGCCGCGGCAGAAGATCGAGCAGCGGTTGTAGGTCTGGGCGATCAGTTCGCGCATCTGGGAGACGACGTTATCGTAGCCGCCGGGCATGTGGCGGGAGATGTAGGGGACCTCGGACCAGATGAGGAAGCCGTACCTGTCGCAGAGCTCATAGGTGTAGTCGCTGTGCTGATAGTGGGCCAAGCGGATGGTTGTGGCGCCGACCTCTTTGATGAGGTCCATATCCTGCTCGATGTTCTCGTTGGTGATCGCGTTGCCGACGCCGAGGCGGTCCTGGTGGCGGGCGACGCCGCGGAGCGGGTAGGAGACGCCGTTGAGGAAGAAGCCTTTGCGCGGATCGATGTAGAATTCGCGGAAGCCGTAGTATTCGGTCAATTGGTCGGCGAGCTTATCGCCATCGTAGGCCGAGGCGACGATCTTGTAGAGGTAGGGGTCCTTGCGGCCGTTCCAGCGGTGGACGTCCTTGATCTCGATCGAGGAGTTGCCTTTGCCCTCGGCGACCTTTTTGCCCTCGGCGTCGAACACTTCGACGCGGGTATCTTCGGGGAGGGAGCGCCAAGCGTGGACGCGGAGCAAAGCGACGGTGTCATGGAGTTCGGAGTCGATCTTGATGCCCTTGGAGCCGGAGGCGTCCATCTCGAAGTGGACGGCTTCGGTCTTGACGAGCTTGACGTCGCGGTAGATGCCGCCATAGAAGGTGAAGTCGGCGGTTTGGGGGTAGACGGTTTCGTTGGGTTCGTTATCGACGTGGACGGCGATCTCGTTCGTGCCGTCTTTGACGGAATCGGTGATCTCGAAGCGGAAGCGGGAATAGCCGCCGTGGTGGACGCCGAGTTCCTCGCCGTTCAGATAGACGGTGGCCGAGGAGTTGACGGCGTCGAATTCGAGCCAGAGCTTCTGCCCTTCGGTGAGCTTCGGCGCCTCGAATTCGCGGAAGTACCAGTATTTGGTGCGGACGTAGTCTCCGCCGCCATCCTGGCCGTCTTGGGCGTTCCAGGTGTGGGGGACGTTGATGATTTCGCCCTCGTGGGCGCGCGCTTCTTCGATGCCGACGTTCTTCTCGACGAAACGCCACTTCTCGTTGAGGCAGATAATCTCTCTCATGGGTTGGTCTCCTTGTGTTTTTGGGTTTTTGAAACCCCTTTCTTCAACAATAAGGCTACCGAGAAAAAGTGTAAATAGGAATTGCAACTTTTCGAAATTTATATTGCATTTTTAATTTGCATGAAACCCCTTTAGAAATAATAAGGGTGCGCGGATGCGTGTGTACCATTGCATAAACGCGCGTTAAGATTTGTAATTCACGCAAAAAATCGCGCAAATTAAGATATCGCTTTGAAACCGCATACTGTTTGGAATATCATTTTTTTAACGCACATAAGGAGCACTAATTATGGCAAAAAAAGCGCCTGGTGGAATTATGGCGAGCCGGATTAAGTCCGCGAACGTCAAATTCTTCCCAGAAGCGATGCTCGGCTACTTAGGAGGGCCGTTCTTCGCTTTGATTCCCAACGGAATCATCAACGTCTTCTTGGCTCAGTATTGGGTCAACGTCCTAGGCATCGGTGAATGGGCCAACGCATTCACTTGGCTATTGCCGCTTATCTCTTCCATCTTCATCATCATCGGCAACCTGCTTGTCGGGAAACTGATGGAAGGCAAGCCGCGCAAAGCCGGCAAAGCCCGTCCGCTGCTCGTTCTATCCGTCCCTCTGCTCGTCGTGGCCATCATCGCCTTGTTCATGGCTCCGAACCCCTACAACGCCGCCGGCGCATTCAACGAGACCGTTACGATCTGGACCCTCATCGTGGTCGCGATCGGCTACAACCTCTTCTATGCATTCGCCTGGCCGATGTACTACACCTCCCACAGCGCCATGGTCAACCTCTCGACCCGCAACGCCACCCAGCGTTCGCTCCTCGGAACCCTCACCATGGCAGGCCAAGTCGGCGCCGCTGGCGTCGCCGGCATGGCTGGCGGATTGCTCGCCGACCTCCTAGGCTTGCTCCCGACCAAATTGAACGTCGCATCCGAAATCATCGCAAATCCCGAGCCGAAGGCCGCCGATCTCGTCAAGAAGATCTGGAGTACCCTCGACACCACCGGCTGGACTGCCGAGCAGTTCACCGCCAAACTCTCCGAAGCAACCTCCGAACAGCTCTCCGACGCCGCGAGCAAGGTCGCGAACTCCTGGTTCTCCGACCCCTCGATGAGCCTCCTCTCCGCCCGCGCCGATGCGAGCAGCCGTTGGTTCATCATCATGATCGTCTTGGTCGTCGCCCTCGTCATCGGCGTCGCCCTTGAGTTCATGTTCACCCGTGAGCGCATCACCGAAGAGAAGTTCGCCGCCGAAGAAGCCGGCGCCGCTTCCGAAAAGCCCGCCGCCCCCGTCAAGAAAGTCAAGATGGGCGACCAGATCAAGGTCTGCCTCAAGGACAAGTATTGGTGGATCATCATCGGATTCTTCTTCCTCTACCAGTTGGGCGGCATGCTCAAGAACAACGGCCAGAACTGGTACTCCCAGGCCTGGACCGGCGGAACTTCCGTCTCATCCTTAATCGGTACCTTAGGCGCCATCCCGACCGCCCTCGGCATGGTCGTCGTCTGGCCGCTTGCCCATAAGTTCGGCAAGGCCAACACCATCAAGTGGGGCGCCGCCCTCGCCGTCATCCTCGGCTTCATCGGCTGGATCCCGCTATTCATCAACGCCACCGACGTCGGCGTCATCTCCACCCTCTCGGTCGTCGGCTTCTGCGCCAAAGCGATCGGCACGGTCCCCGCGATGTACGTCTCCGTCGCCCTTATGTCCGACATGCTCGACCATCAGGAAGCCGTCTACGGCATCCGCACCGATGGCTTCACCATGTCCGTCTACGGCTCGATCATGATCGCCATGACCGGCATCTCCAACGCCATCATCCTCGCCATCAACGGCATGTTCGAAGCTGGCTCGTTCGGCCACAAAGTCGCCATGACCTCCATCTTCTTCGGCGGTGAGATGGTCTGCTACTTCATCATCTTCCTCATCCTGAACTTCATGAACGTCGAGAAGTTCTCCGACCTCGACCACGCCGCCATCGAAGCCGCTGCCAAGAAGGAAGCGGAAGCCGCCGGCGTCGAGTACGTCCCTGCCGCTGTTCGCCTAGAGCTCGAGCAGAAGAAGGCCGAAGAAGAAGCCCACGAAGCGACGATCGAAGAGATCCGCGCCAAGTGCGAGAAGTCCGGCGCGAACGCCGAAGAGGCGATCGCGAAGTTCGAAGCCGACGAGAAGGCGAAGGCAGAAGCCGCCGCCGCCAAGAAGGCTGAGAAGGACAAGGCCAACGAAGAGAAGAGGAAAGCTGCCGAGGAGAAAGAAGCCGCCCGCGTCGCCGCTTTGACCCCCGAGCAGAAGAAGGCCGAAGAAGAAGCGAAAGCCGCCAAGGAAGCCAAGGCCGAAGAAGAAGCCAAAGCCCTTGCCGAAGCCCACGCCAAGATGGTCGAAGAAGGCCACAAGCTCTTCGCCTAATATCCAACCTCAACATCATCAAGAACCCCTGCCTCTGCGTAGGGGTTTTTGCTTGCCCTGGGCGTCGCCCGAGCTGCAAAGCAGCTGTCGGGGTGACCGCGCCTATGCCATCATTTCGCGCCGGCCTTCCTCATACGTTTATAAGAAGATGAAGTTCGAGGAGCTGTTGCCCCTCTACGATTCCTTCCATACGTTCGCGCCCGAATACTGCGTCGAGCGGCTCATCGAGATCGCGCAGGAAAAGGAAGGGCCCGCGATGAGCGACTAGGAAGTCTATAAGAAGATCCGTCTGGGTTTGCTTTAGGCGAGGAACTTCGCCTTGAGGGCGTCGAGTTTTTCGGCGGCGATCCCCAAATCCGTGAGATACAGGTAGGCGGATTGCTCCAGCGTGTCCGCCTCGAAGTTGTTTTTGAGGTAGTTGATGTAGCGGAGGATCGTCGTGGATTCGCGCGAACCGCTGATCTTGCCGAAATTGGAGAACATATAGTCGCGGTAGAGGTCCTCTTCCTGCATGCCAAGCAATGCGCCTAATAGGAAGGAGGAGATGCCGGTCCTATCGGTTCCGATGCGGCAGTGGAGGTAAAGGGGATAGTTATCGAGGTTCGTGAGGGCCTCGAAGACCTTGAGCAATTCGTCTTTGCGCTTATCCATGTACCAGCCGGCGTTGTTGTAGTCGATCGGGATGAGGATCGGGGTGACGCCTTCGATCGCGTCCTCTGCGGTCCTCGACATCTCATTCCCCTCCATGCGGAGGTCGATTTCGGTCTTGATGCCGAGTTCCTTCACGAGGCTTTTGCCTTCGTCGGTGATGCACCATTCGAGGCGATCGATCTTGCCGGTGTTCCATTGCCCGCCCCGATAATAGAGGCCTTGCTTGATGCGCTTGCCGCTCGTCGTCACGTATCCGCCTAAGTCGCGGACGTTGTCGACGCCGTCCATCTTGAGGTTCCTCGGACCGAGGTCAGCGGTCGAAAAGTGATACACGGGGTAGCTATGTTTGTAGGGGCGATAGTAATAGTCGGTCCCGATTTCCAGGTTATAGACCTGGAATTCGCCGCTTAGGGTTTTCTCATAGACCTTGGATTCCGAGAAGTCGGAATACTTGGATAATTCGAGGGCGGTCTTTTCGCCGTGCTGGAAGGTCAACGTGATGCCTTTGGGGGTCGAAAGGTATTCGTTCCCGAGGGCGAGGTGGTCGATTTTGTCGTAGTCGCCCATAAGATAGGCATATTGCGCCGGGGTGTGGGCGTCGTTCCAGGGGACGGTGACGTCGGCCTCGGCGACCCTGCCGCCAATGCGCTTGGCGACGCTAGGCGATTCGAGCTCTACGGATTGTGGCGCATCGTCAGGGACTTCTGGGCCGCTGCAGCCGACGGCGCAAAGGGAGAGGAGGAGGGCGTTAGCGAGGAAAAACGGTTTCTTCATAATCATTGTCCTTTCTTCTTGGGTCTAATGTAGAAGCTGAATTCATAATGGCGATTCGCGGGGAGCGTGTATTGATTATGGACGGGTGCGCCCCAGGAATCGTCGCCTCCGACGCCGCGGGTGAAGCCGGCTATCGTGAGGTAGTTATGGTGCGGGATGGGCAGCTCTTCGCGGTGTTCGGCGTTCTGGATCTCGAAGTCGCTCCACGGCAGATATTTGAATTTGAGCAGGGTGTCATCGGCCCAGAATTCGAGGCAGGATTCCTCGCCTTCGATGGAGAGGCACCTCACGTCTTCGTGGTTTCCGCATTCCTGCGGCCTGATGTAGTCGGTGTATTCCTCGTCGACGTTCGACTGATGCTCGCCGGAGACTAGGCCGTCTTTGCGGTCTGGATAGCTTTCCTGCGGCCCTTTGCCCCAGTAGATGAAGTTCTTGAAGCCTCTAGGAAGCTTGAAGGTCAAGCCGAAGCAGGCGAGCTCTTGCACTTCCTTGATGCCGTCGGTGGACAAGGTGATCTTCATCGTGCCGTCGGGATAGACGGTCCGCTTCATATCGATACGGCTATTACCAAGGGCGAATCCGCCTTCAAATGATGGTACGTCCTTCGCCATTTCCTTTTCCGCGGTTATTTGGTCCCAGGTTGGAACGGCCGTTAAGGTGAGCCCGGTGAGGGCTTGGTTCCGCCTAAGGAACCCGTTCCCGCGGTCATTGCTCGTCTCGGGGCGGAAGATGGTGGGGCTTATCGGGGCGGCGAGGTATTTGTCGCGCCCGCATTCGATGGATGTGATGGCCCCGGTGTGGCGGTTGAAGAGATAGAAGGCGTCCCCGGCGGTGATTGAGCTCGCGGAGCTATCCTTGATGAAGGTGCATTTGCCTTCCCTAGAGGGTTCTTCCGCGTGGCCTAGCTGCAGCAATTTTCCTTCGAAGGAGATCCCGCGGCTCGCCTTCATGACGAGGCATTGGACGAGAATCTCGCCCTCGCTCTTGATCGGTTTTTCGTAGGAATAGAATTGGGCGTCGCCAGGCAAAAGATTGAGGACATGCATCTGTTTTGCTTTGAGTTTGCCGTTTTCTTGGATGAAGATGAACAGCGTTTCGTCGTCGGAGCGGGCGAAGAGATTCCGGTTGGTAATCCTCACACCTTCCTTATTAATTTCGATCCCATAGGGCTGATAGGCATGCTTGAAGGCTTTGAGCTTCGGCGATTTGTCGGCCTTGGAGCGGTCGGCGAAGATCACGCCGTTGCAGTTGAAGTCGGCGTCGTTAGGATAGTCACCGCAATCGCCGCCATAGCAAAGCATCTTCTTGCCGTCTTTTTCTTTGAGCAGCCCTTGGTCGATCCAGTCCCAGACGAATCCGCCCTGGAACAAGGGAAGCTCTTCCCTGAGTTTGATGAATTCGTCGAGGTTGCCGCAGGAATTGCCCATCGCATGGGCGTATTCGCAATAGACGATGGGGCGGGCGTCGCGGATAGTGCCTTCGCCATCGCGGCCAACCGTCGCGAATTTCTTGAGGTCGTCCATGTTGGTGTACATATAGGAAAGGACGTCGGAGATCCACCATTTGTCAGGGGTATCCCAGGCCACGCCTTCATAATGGACGATGTTGCGCGGGTTGAGCCTTTTGAGTTCCTTGTGCATCTCTTCAAACGCCTTGCCGCTGCCGGATTCGTTGCCGAGCGACCACATGAAGACGCAGGGGTGGTTCTTGTCCCTGGCGTAAAGGCGGCGCACCTTCTCGACGCAATAGGGGATGAGATCCGGGTCATTGGAGGGGAGGCCTTTGTAGAGGCTAGGCGCGCCATCGGGGCGGAACCAGGAGCCATGGGTCTCAAGGCACGCTTCATCGAGGATATAGAGCCCGCGCCTGTCGGCTAAATCATATAGGCGGTCGTTATCGGGATAGTGGCAGGTGCGGACCGCGTTGAAGTTGTTCTTCTTGAGGAGTTCGACGTCTTGCTCGTCGTCAGAAGGAAGCAGGGCACGGCCCCTTTCCATATTCCATTCGTGGCGGTTGGCCCCATTGATGTAGAGCTTCTTGCCATTGAAGAGGAGGGTCTTGTTCTCAATCCTTACGTCGCGGAATCCGAAATCGGTGGCTACCGTGCATATCTCTTTGTTGCTTTTGCTGACCTTGACTTTCAGCTTGTAGATGTTCGGGATCTCCGCCGACCAAAGGTTCGTCGCCTCGAAATGGATGGAGGCGCTTGGCCCGCCCGTAAGCGCGGTGGCGTCCATCTTCCCCTGATGATCGATCACATAATCGAAGTCTAATCCATCCTCGAAATCCCCCTTGAGGGCGATGTGGAGGTCAGCCTCGCCGGTCGCAAAGTCCTTGATGTCGGTCAGTATCTCGATGTCCTCGACCGCGTTTTGCTTCGGGAGCGCGAACAAGGATACGTCGCGGAAGATGCCATGCATCCTCCAGAAGTCCTGATCGAGCATCCAGGAGGCGGTGCTGTAGCGGAACACGAACGCCGCGACCCTGTTCTTGCCTTCATGGATGAAGGGAGTGATGTCGAAGAACGAGTCGAGGTAGAGGTTCTCGGAGTAGCCGACGAACTCGCCGTTGACGTAA
>JAILKX010000049.1 GCA_024693415.1 Bacilli bacterium | reverse complement strand
ACGCTTTGCGAGGGCGCGGCTGGCTTCGGGGATGGAGCGGGCCTCGGGGATGAGGCGGGCTTTGGAGCTGGCGCGGGAGAAGAGGCCCTTCCGCCGGGGGCGGGGAAGCTGAACTTGTTCGCGCGGATGCCCTTGGCGTCGCCTTTTTTCATGAACCCGAGGATGAGCGGAATCAGGAACGTCCACCAGGTGATGACGGAGACCGCGGTCAGCCAAGGAAGCGATGCCACGCTGGCGACGATGGCCGATGCGATGCACACGACGAGGGAAATAAGCCCCATCCTGGTGAGATTCTTGCCTTTTTTCTCCGCGGATTCGGCGGACCAGGATTTCAAATCGGCGTCGACCATGTTCTGCTCGCGGCTAGATCCGCCATAGCGGCGGGCGAAGATCTTATGGACGATCATAAGCCAAGACGCGGCTTGCGAGACGTGGTCGTAATTCGGGCTGATGCGGTGATCGCTCAAGTCCGCGTAAATGCAGGTGTGGCCGTTATAATTCCTGGTGCCCACGAAGTCGAATCCGCCGGGCCTTTTGATGTCGGCTATGACGGAATCCGGCGATCCGTTCTCCAGCAGCGATGCGACGTCGGAGATGTCGAAGTAAGCATCGATGACCGCGCCTTTGTCGTTGACGTTGTAATAGGAGTGCAGCGGCGCCGGTCTGCCTTTGCCGTCCTTGATGAAAGTCTCGTAGACGTGGAGTTTTCCGTTAGCGGTGTGCTTTCCGCCCAAAGATTGGGCGAAATAGGTGACGTAGTTGATTTCTTTCATGTTCCAAATATCCCTCCAAGGTTAATTAATCGTTGGAATCTTTGTCTCAGTATAAATGCCCATGTGCCAAAAAAGTGCTAAACGCATTATGTGTTTCCGCATAAAAAAGAAGGCGGTTATTCGCCTTCCGCCTTCACCACGTGGAAATCGCAGCACTCGTCGCCTTTCCCTAGCGTCTTGCTCCGGAGCAATTTCCCCTTCATGTATTCGATCGCGGGGTAATCCATGAGGCACATATGCTTGACGAGGAAGGAAAGGTTCTCCTGCTTCGCGAGCTTGCAGATCCCGCATTCGCGGTAGGTAAGGTAGAACTCGGGGACGCTTGGGTCATAGCGGAATTCGCCGACCCAGTCCATCGGGTACTTCCGCTTCTTGGAGTTCTCGTGGATCTTGTCGTATTTGGCGATGTTCTTCTCATCGAAGACGTAGCGCCCCTTATAGAATTTCTTCATCGTCTCCGACTTGCAGACCGCCTGGATCATCCCGGCGAAATGGTCTTCGGAGATCTTGCCTTGCCCGGCTTTGTAATAGGATAAGCCGAAGCAAGCCATATACATCACGACCGATAAGGGATTCTCCTTCATGCTTCCGACCCCCGGGGTGCGCTTCACCATCGCCTTGTACTCCTGCTTCAGCCGCTTCTTGAAGGGTTTGATGTCAAGGTCAGGGCAATTGGTTTCGGTATAGGGGATGACCTCTTTCTCGAAGAGGTGGGCGATGTAGATCGCGATCAGATTGTATTTCATATATTTAAGGATTATACAACTGGGCGATATAAAGTTAATTATTATTAATCAATGGGCATTGCCCAGCCAAACAAGGAATTCATCTCATCGCCGCGATAGGAAAGGCCGCTTGGCATCCAGACGGATTCCTAGCGGCCAATCGAAGGTTTTCGCTTATCGGAGGCTACCACTCGCCATAGTAGTTTACGGTGCCGCCGCGGGCGGAGATTTCCGAGATATCGAATCGCAAGAGCTCGCCATAATCGGCGTAATCCCCCTGGTATACGCCATCCTCGTCAACGTAGAGGTTGAAGCAATAGCCGTCTTGTTCGAGGTTATAGGCATAGTAGCTCGCGGTGAAGACGATCGCCTCGACCGCGTGGCCATAGATTTCGGGGAGGACGGTGTAGGTGCCCGGCTTTTGGAATACCGCGCGACGGCAGCTCACATATAGCTCGGCGGTGTAGTATGTCTTGAAGTTCGGGTAGCTGCCGAAGGTGGAGGTGCCGTATTCGACGCCGTCGAGGACATAATCGTCGACCAGGGCCTCCGAAGCGAGATAATTCGGCGCCGGGGCACAGGCAGAAGGCACGGTCACCTTCGTATTGCCGATGTTGTAGAAGCGATATACCTCATAGAAATAGCGGTATCCGCCGTCCAAGGTCCGCGGGTGCTTCATCAAGACGGTGAAGCATCCGTCCTCGATGAAGGGGGTGCCGACGTCGCTGTAATAATCGTCGCCGTCAACGCCTTGCAGGAAGCCGCCATCCTCCCCTTTCTTCAAAGCGACGAAGGCATTGGAGGCGCCCTCCTTGCAGACCGTTTCGCTGAAGGCGGCCTTCGGGAAGAGGTAGAGGGAGCTGCTGTGCAGGTCGGTATCGAAGCTTAGGTGCGCGACGTCGTCGCCGACCTCTTTGTAATAGTCATAGAAGTCATAGTCATCGGCGGACGCTTCCCGATAAGCCTCTTTGCCGTCGGTGGCGAAGGTCGCGACGGTCTGATGCTCATATCCCTTGGTGAGCAAGCCTTCCGGAATCGGTCCATCCATCTCCTCGGCGTCGTAGTAGCCGGAATAACTGTCCATTGTGTAGTTATCCTGGCCAAGGGCTTCGTGAAGGGCGTCCCAGGTGAGGTTATCGTCGATGGTCAGCGCGGATTTATCCGCATCGGTGCCGATGGTCCCCTTCTCGACGATCGCAAGGTGCGCAGTCAAGGTGGAGGCGTTGTTGGCGTCCTCCTTCACCGTCGCCTCGACGATGTAGAAGCCGGGCTTCGTGAAGGAGTTGGTCCCGCTTGCGTTCAGGCACCTGTAGGATATCGTTGCGTAGTCGGGGGCGTATTCGACTTCGATCGAATGGCTGCTCCCATCGTAGATATAGGTCGCGTCATAGAGGTAGCCCGGGCGCTCTAACGGAGCCGGAACGATCTTCAAAGTCGCGGATAGCTCGAGCTTTTCGTATCCTGGGCCCGATAGCGTCGCCCTGGCCTTCTGGCTGCCGGATTCGGTCCTCGAATTGTCCTTATAGCTGACCGATACCCCGGCTGGGATTTCGCCTTCGACTTCGGCGAAATGGGCTTCGCCGTCATAGGTGAAGGTCGCGTCGGGGAAGGTGACGCCTTCGATGGCTTTGCCAACGATCTTCAAGGTGGCGGTCAAAGTCAGCGTTTCGTAATTGGGGTCGCTGACGGTGGCTTTCACCGTATAGGAGCCGACGTCGCGCTGATCGTTGTTCTTATAGCTGACCGTCGCGAAATCGGGGGCGCCGGTCACATAGATTCCATGGGTCTCGCCATCGTAATCGAAGCTTGCCCCCTCAAAGGAGATGCCCTCAAAGGCGGCTGGGGTGATGACGAGGTCCGCGCTGAGGTCAAGCGTCTGATAGCCTTCGGCCGTCACGCGGGCGGTCACGGCATACTCCCCCACATCTTTCTGCCCATTCCCCTGGTAATGGGCTTCGGCGAAATCGGGGAGCCCGACGACTTCTATGCTCTTGTAGGCGCCATCGTAAACGAAGGTGCCATCGGGGAAGGTGATCCCCGTGAAGGTCTTGAGGGTGGGCTCGGAGGAAACGCTTTCCGAAGAGGAATCGCTTTGGGCAATCGAACTGTCCGCGGAGGAGACGAGGCTATCCGAAGATGGGGCGAGGCTCTCCGAAGATGCGACATCGCTCGATACGGTTTGCTGCCCGCAGGAAACAAGCAACGCCAACGAAAGGAAACCAAACAATGAGATGATTTGTTTTTTCATACCACTACTATACTAAATCGCGGAACTCGATTCACTGATAAATGGCATATTGGCGACCCTGCTCATAAGTTGCTGGCTTTCGGATTTTATGAAAAGCAAACGGGACCGAGTCCATTTCATTCGCCTCGATCCCGTCATTGCAATGAATCTCCGCAAAGGAAGGCTTCCGTTTTTCACCCCAAATATTCGAGCGAGGCGATGAACATCTCCTTGTTGATATTGTCGATGGCGTAGTCGGGGGCGACGAAAGGAAGTATGTCCGCCCTTAGGGAATCGAAATCGGTCTGCTCGAATTTTTCTTTGAGCAGCCCCTTGATGTCGGCGATGGAATAATCCGATGCATCTTCATCCAGGGAATGCCTCAGCTTATTCCTCAAATACTCCAGATTGAATTTGACGTTATGGGAGATATAGAACATGTAGTCGAAGAAATCTCTCCCTTTGGTCCTTTCCCTCCAATTCCTTGTGATCAATGCATTCAATTTGCCGGCGAAAAGCGATCCGTAATCAAAGCAGCGGATATTGGAGAACATCGGCGAGTTGAGGAGCTTCGTTTCGTATGCCGCTCCGGGCACGAAGAATGTGCTGACCTCAATCTTGATCGAAACGAGCTTCTCTTTGTTCATGCCGATCTTCCCGAAGTATTCGTTGGCGATGTCATAATGGGATATCTTTATGTACCTCCTCCTGACTTCTCCGACATCATAATCCGGCTTCGAATAGACCGTGGCCTTCAAGCCATAGGATTCAAGCGCGGCGATGCATTTGGCCATGCATCGATCGAAATCCAATCGGAAGTCCTCGCCCGTCACTTGGAAATCCAGACCCTCGCTGAATCTATCCAATCCGTGGAAAACCCTTAAGCAAGTGCCGCCATAGAAGGCGACGTTCCTGAAAAAAGCCGTCTGGGCCAATGCGCATAAGATGATTCTTTGGGAGATTTCCCGCAGCGCATTCTCGAATTCGCTCAGGTTTTTGGGATCGCTTATCCTCAAGGATTCCAAAAGATAATTATTGATCATGACCGGCCTCCAGATAGTTCTTGAGGATCTTCAACGTCTTCGACGGATACAGTCCGCATAATCCGATGATCTTACCCTTATCCAGCTCATCGAACATCGCCTCATCGATCCTCAGATCGTCGAACAGCAGATCCATGAGTTCCCTTCTATTGCTTCTTGGCGATATCGTCGACAATAGGTCAAGCAATGCCTTTTCGGGCGATGCGATCATGACCTTCGCCCCATCGATTTCGATCTGATCGATACCATAGGGGTAGGCATTCGGATTGATGTCCTGGTATAGGAACACCCCAAAGGCATTTCTGTATTCCTTCTTTTTGTTCTTCTTGAACGAGGCCGATTTGATGGCGAATACCCTTTCAGGTATCATGCCGTAATAGGCTAAGGCCGTTTCGAAGGAAACGTAGGAAGGGGACAGCAAAAGATTGGCGATGGTCAAAGGATCGGCGCCTTCATCGGTTTCGTAAAGGCCTCTCTTGAGCCTGATCAGGCGATTGCTCTTCTCTTCGAGCGCGATCTTATTGTGGATATTGGAGTAATCCCTGTATTCGTATAGAAGCGAATCGATCGTCTTAATCATAAATTTCCTCCCGTTACTACTATTATACGGTAGTTATTGGAGGAAATACATCATAAAATGTCTCGATGCATATGTATTGAGCCGTGGTTCGAATCTGGCTGCG
>JAILKX010000011.1 GCA_024693415.1 Bacilli bacterium | reverse complement strand
TATACAAAATGTAATATAGTTCTCGAAAAGCGAACTATGATTACCAAGATTAAAATCAATTTCACGATAGCGGAAACGGAAGAACTGTACGCAGATGCCAAGCGGTTCCGCTTCACCAAGAAAGACGGGACCCCGAACATGGGTGCCTTTATGAATACCCTGATCGTCAAATTGGTAGAACAGCGCAATACGAACTTTAAGAAAGTAATAACGTCAATTAAAAATCAGTCAATCCAACGTTCTAGTTCACTTGAAAAACAATTGGATGCCCTTTCACCAGATAACGAAAGATATTTCAATTCGCGTCTCGGTTATACGAAACCAAACCTCAATAGTCCCATTTCGTTCAGGCCTTCATCATCCCTCTTGGCCATTTATGATGAAGTGGTGGATAGGGTTCCGAAAGGCGAATCGTTTTCCGAGTATCTTAGGTCTCTGATCGTTGGATATCTCTCTTTATCCGGCTGCTACAAGATGCCCATAGTTTTAGGGGATCAATTCGAAAGGATTTGGGAGGCTTTCGAATACCAGCGCTGCATCAGCTTTGTAAGGGATGACCAAAGGGTGATCCTAAGACCCTTCAGCATTAGTCCGAGCGACGACAAAGAGACATTGGTCATCGTTGGCCTTTCCTCTGAAATGGGCGACCCTATGAAGGTCGAGTGCTTGGATTACCTAGAAATATTCGAGAGCGCTTTTATCTCTGCTGAATATTGCGATTTCAGCGCCGAAGAAGCCGATGCTCTTTCGTCGGTCAAGCCTTCCCTTGAAAAAGCAGATTCACCCGCTAAGCCAAAGCCCGCCAAATCGATTAAGGCCTCCATAAAGGTCAACGAGAGAGGCCTGAAGGCATTGAACGACAGATTCCCCATGCTCGAGGTTAAAAAAGGCCAGGAGGGCACGTTTCAGCTCGTTGGCCCGGAAGATGACCTTTTCCTTGCGCTCCTATACCTGGGCCAGGATGCGTTTTGCCTATCCCCTCATGGTCTTCAATCCCGCTTGAGGAACGCTTTCGCGGACAGTTTGGACGCCTATGATTCAAATGGCCTGCTGCTTGATCTGTAATTTGTTCTTTCGCAAAACAATATTTACGAATTTATAAAAATATTTATTGGTGCAAATAAAAAACTACCCAAATCGATGGGTAGTTTTCTATGGGTGAAACCTTTTATTTTGACATTGCTTTCATCATTAATTCGTTGAGGTTTTTGACGAAAGCTTTCTTGTCTTGGACATCATATCCTTCAAGCATCAGCGCCTCATCGTAGAGGAGTGAGCCGTACTTCTTGATGTCTTCGTCGTCGGTCAATTTGGCGATGGCGCCGAACAGATCGCTGTCGGCATTGATCTCGAGGACCTTAGTCGCCTTAGGCGCATCGGAGTAATCCTCGGCGCCAGGCTGTTCCTTGAGGACGTGCTCCATATTGAGGGAGAGGCCTTCCTTGGTGGTGATGCAGACCGGGGAGTCGACGAGTTTCGCGGAGAAGGCGACGTCATCGACTTTGCCGCCGAGCGCTTCCTTGATGTCGTCGAGGATGCGCTTATGCTGCGCGGTCAGATCGTCGATCTTGTCCTTCTCTTCTTTGGAGAGGTCGTCCTTGCTTTCGGAAGCGATGTTCTTGAATTGCTTCTTCTCGTATTCGGGCATGAAGTTGATGGCGAATTCATCGATGTTCTTATCGAACAACAAGACGTCGACACCCTTCTTGCGGTAGGATTCGAGCTGAGGCAAAAGCTTGACCTCGTCGAGAGTTTTTCCGGATGCGTAGTAGATGGTCTTCTGATCTTTGTCACAGGCTTTGACGTATTCGGAGAGCGAGATCATCTTATCTTCCTTCATGGAGTGGAAGAGCAAGAGATCCTGCAGGTCGTTCGCCTTCATGCCATAGGTTGAATAGATGCCGAACTTGAGGTGGTCGCCGAAGGCCTTGAAGAACTTCTCATACTTTTCGCGATCGTTCTCCATCATGCCCTTCAGCTTATCGATGAGCTTCTTCTCAATGGAATTGCCAATTTTGCTGAGGGCCGGAGATTTCTGCAACATCTCGCGGGAGATGTTGAGCGGCAGCGATTCGCTGTCGACGAGGCCGGTCACGAATTTGAAATAATCCGGGACGAGCTCTTTGCATTTATCCTGAATGAAGATGCCTTTGGAGTAGAGGGTCAGACCCTTCTCGAAGTTCTCGCTATAAAGATTGTAAGGCGCGTGCGCAGGCACGAACACGAGCGCGCTATAGGAGACGAGGCCCTCAACCTGAAGGTTCATGGAAAGGATTGGGTCTTCGTTGTCGTAGGTCTTGCTCTTATAGAAGGCGTTCAGGTCTTCGTCGGTGACCTCTTTGGGGTTCTTCTTCCAAAGCGGGACCATGGAGTTCAGGGTCGAATCGACTTCGACGTCCTCGAACTTGTCTTTGATTTCTTTTCCGTCTTTGTCCTTCTTCGGCTCCTGCTTGGTCTCCTTCATCTTGATCGGATAGCGGATGTAGTCGCTGTATTTGGAGACAAGCCCTTTGATGCGGTAGGGTTCGAGGAAGGCGGAATAGCCTTCGTCATCCTCATCTTTCTTCAGATAGACGCGGACGACGGAGCCGTGGCTCTGATCGAATTCGCATTCGTCGATCGTGAACTTTTCCTTGCCGTCGGAGGAGAAGATATGTGCCTCGCCGTCGACGGTTTTGCTGATGACCTCGACTTTCTCCGCGACCATGAAGGCGCTGTAGAAGCCGACGCCGAACTGGCCGATGATCGAGAGATCCTCGGCCTCTTTCGCCTCTTCGAATTTGGCGAGGAAGTCGGTGGAACCGCTCTTGGCGATGGTTCCGAGGTTGTTGATCATATCCTCTTTGCTCATGCCGATGCCGTTGTCGCGGACTTCGATGAAGCGCGCTTTCTTATCGGCGTTCAGGCGGATTTCGTAATCCGCGGAGGGGTAGTGTTCCCCATCGGTCAAAGAGAGGTACTTATATTTATCAATGGCATCGCTGGCGTTGGAGATGAGTTCGCGGAGGAAGATCTCTTTGTCGCTGTAGATGGAGTTGATCATTAAGTCGAGAAGCTTTTTGCTCTCGGTTTGAAATTCTTTTTCTTCAAGCATTTGGTAACGTCCTTTCGTAATCGCCAATATACTTTAAACCATTTTTTAGCACTTTCAATAGTCGAGTGCTAAAATTCGGCTTTTAACAAAGTTAAATATTGTCGATAACCTTGCGGAGATAGCTGACGGCCTGCTCTTTGGTGCAGGGACGTCCATAGAAGAAGCGATACTTCAAAACCGCCCATGTGGCGCTGGTTACATAGCTAATATAAATCTCATAGGGAAGCCCATGCTTGGCTTCGTCATATTGGGCGCGCGGCAGCCCGTCGAGGGCTTTCTTTTCGAGGTAGTTCTTGGTCGCGATCAAGAAATCATTGTCGTCGGAATTGATCTTAATGATCTTCATGATCTGCGATTCCGATTCGTCGAGGATATCGTAGGCGGCCTTGAAATAGGCGTATTCCTGCTTCTCCCCGGCCTCGTTTGGCCTTTTCACTTTCTGCTCGACGATGCTGATGATCAAGTAATCGAGGAGATCGCTTTTGTTGTCGAAATAATTGTAGAAGGTTGCCCTAGGATATTGCGCAATCTCGCAGATTTCCTGGACCGTGATGGAACGGTAAGGCTTGGTGGCAAGCAGCTGCCCTTCGGCCCTGCAGAAGGCTTCAATCGTTCTCTTGGAAGAGTTGCGAAGCTTTGGACGATCAGTCATTTTCATAATTTTTGCTCCTGTCGCAATTTGGTCATGCGTCAAAAACTTTAGTTATGATACATAATTGACGCAAGATACGAATTTCGACATGTGTCTAAGTTTCTATGGCGGTCTTAGATTTTCTATATATAAATTAGTGGCATGGAGTCTAAATAAATTATAATTGAGTCATGAATAGATTTTCCTTTGCAATCATTGCTTCCCTAACCATGTCCGTCGCAGCGATATCGGCGACTGCGGTTCCGCATGTTGAAACGCGTGCATCCTCTGGCCCCGTCTACGCGGGTGCGCTGAGCTTCATGGATATCGACCTGAATGACAATAGCGAATCCGAAATCAGATCCTACTATTCGACCCTCGATTCTATGGCCGACTCCGAAAGGACAGGCACGAATCTGCTTAAGAATCTGAAGCCGATTCTCCAGGATTTCGAATATTTCAATTACGACAACGTCTGGAAGATCTACGAGATAACGGACCGCGAATGGTCATTGTCGCCTGCCTCGGAGACGCAATTCGGAACATATGACGAATCGACCGGCATCATCAAGAATTACGTTTTCGGCTCCAGCAATAATCCCAGCAACGATCCATATGTGCATACCTTATATAGAAATAGGGATGAGAATGGAGTGACCGTCGAAGCCGGAAGGATTAAGGAGTGGGGCTCACATACGCAATCCGGAGGCACGAACAGGGAGCACGTCTGGTGCCAGTCCCGCGGATTCAAGGCAAGCTCTGACGCCAAGGGTCCTGCCGGGACCGACATCCATCACTTGATGTCGGGCGATGGCTACGTGAACGGCAAGCCGCACAACAATAATCCATATGGCTACGTCGACCCGAACAACATCACAATCGATAGCGGTACATCCTATTCCTACTGCGCCGGCAACATCGCAGGCAAACCTTTGCACACCCATTCCGAAGACCAGTCGACCATTGTATTTGAACCTCAGGACAGCGACAAAGGCGACATCGCACGCGCCTGCTTCTACATGGTGGCTTGCTACAACAATCTCTCCGGCACCGACACCATCACCCAATACAATCCGAATCTGACCCTTTGCGATTACGCAACCTCGAGCGGGAATGCCGAAGCGTCTTCGGCCACGAAAGCGGTGGGGATGGGCATCCTCTCCGATTTGCTCGAATGGCATGAGCTTGACCCGGTCGACGAATACGAGATCCATCGCAACAACCTCATCTACAACAATTTCCAACACAATAGAAACCCCTTCATCGACTTTCCGGAGTGGGTTGATTACATTTGGGGCGACAAGGCGGGAACCGTTTCGGCCAGCCCGGCGAGCGATGCCATCGCGACTCCGTCCGATGTCCCTCTCACCGTCTCCGCGCGTGCCGTGACGGTCGGGATGAATGAGGAGGTGAAAGTCAAAGCAACCACTTCCGATGCCAGTGGAATCACATGGTCGATTTCCGACGAAACTGTTGCAAAACTAAGCAAATCCCAATCGGATAGCGGTGAATTCGTTACTGTTACAGCACTAAAGGAAGGCTCTGCAACCATTACCGCAAGTGCCACCGTCGACGGAAATTCCGTCTCCAAAGAGATTGCTCTTACCGTATCTTCGGCCGCGGTTGCATCGAGCGAGGGAGGATCGTCCGGCGGGAATGGCGGCTCCTCTTCAATTGACTTTTCCAAGATTCCGATTCCCGTTTGGATCGCCATAGGCGTTGGCGTGGTCGTCGTCATCATTTTGCTGATAGCGTTCCCGAAATTCAGGAAGGCCGCAGCCAAGAGCGCCACTAAAGCCGTCAAGAAATCAGTTCGGTCAAGCAGTAAAAAATCCCGCTCCAAGAAGAAATGAGCGGGACGTATATCTATATATAATAAGGATCAGTCTTTGCAAATGGCTTCGAGGGCGCTTCTGGCGTCCTCGATTTCTTTTAGCAAGGGCGCGTAATCGGCGGATTCTTTGGCGCGCAGCAGCTCGGTGATTGCTTCAACGGGTTTGCTGATGGGGGTCAATGCCAAATTGGCGCAGACGCCTTTTAGTCCATGGGCTGCCTGAAAGCCGGCTTCAAGGTCATTGGCAGCAATAGCTTCCTTTAGTTTGGAGAAGCCGTCATGGGCGGGAACGGTTTTGACTAGCCTTAGGTAAAGGGATTCTTTGTTGACGCACCTTTTTAGGCCGGTTTCCACGTCGGCACCGTAATTTTTTAATTCTTCGATCGAAAGCATTCTCATTCTCCTTTCTTAAGGTATTTGCTGGCGAATTCTTCGGCGGGGAGGGGCTTTGAGAAGTAGTAGCCCTGGATGATGTCGTAGCCCTTGGATTTCAGGAATTCATACTGCTCTTTGGTCTCGACGCCTTCCGCGATGACGGGGGTATTCAAGAACTTGGCGATGTCGGCGACGATCGAGACCATCTTCCTGGTCTTCATGTTCGTATCCATCGTGCGGACGAACTGCATATCTAACTTTAGGATATCGAAGGACAAGGTGGCAAGGGTTGCCAAGGACGAATAGCCGGATCCGAAGTCATCGATTTCGATTTTGAAGCCCCTGCTGCGGAATTCGTCGACAAGAGCCACGAGCTGATCGCTGTCATCGGTGTATGCCGATTCGGTGACCTCAAGGAAGAAATTCTCGGGCTGAATGTCGGCTTTTTTAACGATTTCCGAGATGACGTTAGGCAGGTTCGGATCGATCAGATCGACGCGGGATACGTTGACTGAGACGGGAACGGCCACGCCGTAATCCTTCTGCCATTGCTTGACTTGTTTGGCAGCCTCTTCCCAAACGAATTTGTCGAGGAGACGAATGATGCCGTTATTCTCGAATAGCGGGATGAACAAACCCGGAGAGATGAATCCTAGCTCAGGGTGGATCCAACGCACGAGAACCTCGGCGCTCGAAAGGACCGGTTTATCTCCGGTGATATTGAACTTCGGCTGGAAGAAGACGGTGAATTGATGGCTCCTGATCGCTTCTTGGGCTTCGTGGAGCAGCCTTTCATTGAACAGCGCTTTCTTCTGCGACTCATCGTTATAGACCATGAACCTCAGGCGATTTGAGCCGCGGATTTCCTCGCAGGCGAGCTTCGCGTGGTCGATTCTGGCCTCAAGCGGCTCGGATTTGTCATTGGTGCGATAAACGCCGATGCGGTTGCTGAGGTTGATGATCTCGAATCTTTCGCGCAGCCTCTTGTCGATGAGGGCTAGGACGCTATCGTATTCCCCGATGGATTTGATATAGAGGACGAAGATGTCTTCTTGGAGCCTGCCGACTATGCCGTCTTGATCATGGGCGAGGTCTTTGAGGGCATCGGCGAAGCAACGGAGGATTTCGTTTGCCTCCTCGTGGCCATGGAGTTCGGCGATGAGGTTATATCTCTCGATGTTGATGACCACGAGATCGGTATGCGCATCGGGGTTATATTTGTCCATCTTCTGGGCGTACTCGACGAAGATATGCTTGTTGTAGACGCCGGTGACCTCGTCCCTTTCGATTTCCTGGATGACCAGACGGTCTTCGGAAAGCTCGATGGAACGCTTGACGCGCGCGTGAACGATTTCCGGCATGTCGTAGGGCTTTTTGATGAAGTCTGCGGCGCCGAGTTCAAGGCTCTCGAGCTCGGATTCGCGCTCGCTCGTAAGAACGATTACGGGGATGTGCTTGAACTGCTCGTCCTCTTTGACGGCGCGAAGCATCGTCAAACCATCCATGACCGGCATATTGATGTCGAGCATGATCAAAGAAATCGGGGTCACGCTGCTTCGGAGGGCTTGCAGCGCTTCGAGTCCGTTTTCTGCGGTGACGATGTCATATTCGTCTTGAAGGATTTCGGAGAGAATCTCAAGATTGATGAATTCATCGTCGACAATCAGGATTGTCCTTTTCAGTTTTGTGATGACGTTTGTGTTCTGCATAATGCCCTCCTATTCTTTGATGAGTAGGTTCCTCATGGTTGCGAATAACGCGCCTTCGTCTATTGGCTTGGTGAGATGCGCATTCATGCCGGCTTCGAGGCATTTTCTGGCATCTTCTTCAAAAGCGTCGGCAGTCATTGCGACGATGGGAATCGTTTTGGCGTCGGGACGGTCTGCCGTTGCGCGGATTTCCCTGGTGGCGCCGAGGCCATCTAGGACCGGCATACGGAGGTCCATCAAAATGAAGTCATAATAATTTTCGGGCTTGC
The DNA here is from genome assembly GCA_024693415.1 of Bacilli bacterium. Next base: position 5,066 of record JAILKX010000011.1, on the reverse strand, counting down.
TGCGGAACATGTCCACGCATACCTGCCCGTTTTCGGCATGTTCGACCATAACCCCTTGGTCTTCGAGGATCGCAATCGCGATTTCGGCGTTGATGGCATAATCCTCGGCGAGGAGCACGCGCTTGCCTTGAAGTGCGGCGTTATCGACAGACGGCGCCGCTTCGTCTTCGGCGGAAGTTTTTTCCTGGGTGTACTTGATGATTTCGTGGTACAGGGTCGACTCAAATAGCGGTTTTTCGATGAATCCGTTTGCGCCCGCAAGCTTGGCTTCGCTTTCGTATTCGTCCCAATCGTATGCGGAAACGATGAGGATCGGCGATTTGGCTCCGGCCTCTTTGCGCATGCGATCCGTCAGAATAATTCCGTTTGTGCCCGGCAGGCGATAATCGATCAGATAAAGGCCAAACGGCTTTCCTTCGCCGATCGCTTCCTTGGCGACACGCATGGCCTCGTCGCTATCTTTGCAGGGAGTCGGCTCGGTACCGAGGGCCTTCAATGCGGCGCAAGCGCCATTGCGCACCTCTTTATCGTCATCGACGACGAGGACGCGCATATTAGGAAGTGCGAACGTTTCAGACTCCTTTGCTCTTTCTAATGGGAGCATGATGTGGAACGTGGTTCCTTTCCCGGATTCGGATTCAACTTCGATCGTCCCGCCGAACGCGTCGACGATGTATTTGGTGATCGCCATGCCTAGGCCTGTGCCTTCGGTCTGATGGATGCGCTTATTGTCTTCGCGCTCGAACGCCACGAAAATCTTCTTCTTGAATTCCTCCGACATCCCCATGCCGTTATCGGCGACGATGAAATGCGTATTCACGAGGGACGTGTCTTCGTTTTCGCTTTGATAGACGCGGACTTTGATCGAGCCTTCCTCAGGGGTGAACTTCATCGCGTTGCTCAGCAAATTGATCAGGATCTGGTTGATGCGAACCGCATCGCAATAGACGTTCTCGCAGATTATGTTGGATACCACGATATCAAAGCGCTGGTGCTTCTGCTTGATCTGAGGCTGGACGATATTGCGCATCGTCTGGACGATTTCGCGGAGCGAGCAGTAATCGAAACGCATCGACATCTTGCCCGATTCAATCTTCGACATGTCGAGGACGTCATTGATGAGGCCGAGCAGTTGCTTGCTGGAATAGGTGATCTTTTGGAGGCATTGCTCGACCTGCTCTTGGTCGTCGATGTGGGCTTGGGCGATCGACGTCATGCCGATGATGGCGTTCATCGGGGTGCGGATATCGTGCGACATGTTGGACAGGAATTCGCTCTTCGCTTTGTTTGAGCGTTCGGCCTCCGCCCTCGCTTCCTCGGCTATGACCTGCGATTTCTCCGCCTGTGCCCTTGCGCTTTCCGCGGCATGGGTGGCGAGGCGCATCACATTGATCCTCTTGCGGCTATCCAAAGTGAACATGACGATGAAGGCGATGACGAATACGCCGACGACCGCGATCGATATCGTGGTGGCGATGTTGCGGGTAGAAGCGGTGGACTCTAGGTTTTTCTCGAGGGTTCCGTAGGGCATGATGGCGACCAGATACCATTTGGAATCGTTGAGGGGCGAAAGCATGATCGAGCGCCTTTCCGCGTAATCGCCGTTCACATAGTGCGTGATCGTCGAGAAGGATTCGTGCTTGACCATCGCGGCTTTGATGGCGTCGACCATCTCTTGGGCGGTCATCGTATATGGGGTGACGTGGGCCAAGCACATATCGAAATAGGTGTTTTCCTCGATCGAATAATCATCGGGCATGATGACGAAAGAGCCATCGGTGCGGATGATGAAGGAATGGGCGAGCCCGCTGGTGTTTTGGTCGTTGAGGAAGCCCTTGAAGGTCTCGAAGTCCTTGCCGACGATGAAGCCGATTGACTTCCCGCCGTCTTCTAGGGGCAGCTGCCCCGGGACGGCATATATGAGTTGGCTCTCCGTTTTGTCTTCTTTGCTATCGAAGTAAGCGACGAACTTGTGCCCGTTTTGGATTTGGTTAAGGTAGTAGCTTTTGTTATTTTGGAAAATCGAGGTGGAATAATCTACCTCATTGCCGTAAAGGTGGGAAACCTCGCCGTTTGAATCGTATAGCGCGGCATAGGTGAAGCCGTCCTGCACGCAATATTCGGCGATGTTGTTCTTGATTTCCTCAAACGTGGAATAGCCCTTCACCTGATTGATCAATAAGGCCGCTTCTTCGGCGCGAATATCGTTGATCGAGTCGAAATGGCTGCTGATCTGCTTGGAGACGCCGTCGACGTAAGTCAAAGCAACTTCATTGGTCGATTGCTCGTTCTTCTGGGACAAAAACACCGCCAGCCAGCCGAAAGATCCGGCAGACAAAGCCAAAAGGGCCACCATCGCGACTATGATCCTGATGTTGGACTTAAGACTAGCATTGATTTGCCTGTTGGCTTTTTCCATAAGATATCTTGGAAGTATTTTCACATAAGGGCGCGCGCAAAGAAATGATTTTTTCTCCCTAGTAAAACAAATTAGGACTATTGGCGCGCAAAGGGATTAAGTTATTGCGCGTTCTTGGTCAAAACGCTTAGAGAATACACGGGGCGGATTAATTGCTGAGCCACGATGGTGTATACTTAAGTCTCGACGAAGGAGCGATAGCCATGAAAAAAGAACAACTCCCCACCAGCTATGAAAAGCTGTCCCTTGCCGAATACGAGCAGAGGTATTCCTCGAAATCGAACACCAAAGCCATCAAGGTATTCGCGTATCTTCTTGCCGCGACGATCGGAGTGGTGATCTTCGTGTGCTTGTTCGCCTTGTGCAAAGACGCCTATGAAATCAACCAATACCTAGGTTATGGAGCCATCGCGGCTTCGGTTTTGGCCTTCGTGTTCCTCTACATCGTCCCGCTCGTCAAAATCAAGAGATTGCGCAAATTCGAGCTGGACGTGAATGCGTATTCGGTCAAATCCGCCAAGAAGCACAACGCGAAGATCCGCCGTGAATTGGCCAACAATGTGATCGATCTTTACCTCTCCACCGAGGGCGGTTCGAGCGGCTATTCGGACGAGCATGTCTCGACGCTCGTCAATGCCAGGCAAAGCGGCGACGATAAGCAGCTCATGATGGCCCTCGATGTCATTTACGCCCAAGACGTGAAGCGCGGGGCCAAGGACATCATCCGGAGGTGTGCCATCCGCTCAGGCATCTTCTCCGCTGTGTCGCAGAAGAATACGAGCGATACCTTGATCGTCACGCTGATCAACTTGCAGATGATCAAGGACATCGTCTTCCTATATGGGTTTAGGCCAAGCGACGCCAAACTCATGAAGATCTTCGCCAATGTCGTGACGAATAGTTTGGTAGCCTATGGGTTAGGCAGCGCCAATATCGGCAATCAGGTCGCTAGGTCCATCGGCGGCGTCGCCGAACAGATCCCCATTCTGGGCGGCTTAATCGGAGCGGTGGTGGACAGTTCTATCCAAGGCTTGAGCAACGCGACCCTTACCGCGCTGCTTGGGCATAATACGATCCGCTACCTCATGAAGGAATACAGATTGCAATCGATTCTGGAATCGGTTGAGATCAGTGAATCCGAAGAGGAATTCGCCGAGACCTGCGAGGCGCTTAAGCAGGACCTCACGGAAGCCAAGAAAGCGAAGAAGGATAAAAAAGGCGAATTGGTCAAAGCCTAATCCGCCTTCATATCCTCTAAGCGTGCCAGGACAACCTGCACGCTTTTTATCATCCTCTCAAGGGTCCATTTTTCGGAAATAGGGGGGACGTGTATGAATATTGCGCGTCCCTTCATCTTCTTCAAGGCCTTGAAATAAATGTAATTGCAGAGGTATCTCCCAGGGTTATCCGAAAGGGAGGCCTCCCCTCTCAAGGCATTGCATAATTCCTGTATGGGAAGGCTTGTCTCAAGGGTGTTCGGCGCCAAAGGATCGATCTCTATCTGCTCGGAAATCATCCCCGCCATATCGGGATGGGTCCTGGATGTTTCGTTATAGGCAAACCGCTCCAAGTGGATGTCTTCGGCCTTGCCATGAAGCCCTAGGCAGACGATGGCGTCATAATCCTGCGCGGGAAAACGCCACATGAATTCGTCTACGGCATCGTAGGTTACCGTCAATGCCTTGGTTTCGTATCCGCTTGATAATGCATCGGCGATCAACTCAGTTGGGTTGACCTTGTTTCCTGAGAACGGTTTAAAACCTGTGATGAACAATTTCATGAATCCATTAACCCCGTGTATTCATTTTCGTTCAAAAACAGGGAGTGTCAACTATCAATAATGATTGCTTGAACCGGTGGCCAAAGACAAGCCTGAAGCCTTGCTTCCGTAACTGTAGGTCACGGTGCCGTCATCGTTTACCGTCTCTCCGGAGATGAACAGCGAAGAATAAAGATTCCTGACTGTTCCTCTTGTGTAGGCCAAGGAGTAGCGTTTCACGGTGTAACTTTTCCAAAGATATCTGTAGCTCTTGTTCGTTACGGTTGAACCAGTGATTATGCTGATCGAATCATCGAAGCATGCCGTATAACCGGAGGTGGAGACGTTGGCGATATAAATGTTCAGCGAGGCGCTCACGACGGAAAGGATCGTGAGATTTTCTGTTGTTTTAACGTTCTGCAATACCTTGGTATCGCCGCCGATATTGAGGCCGCCGATCTGAAGTTTGATTTGGCCGAGCAAGGAAGTATTGGCCAACTCACCGAGCCCGATCGTCAAATTCCAAGTAGGCGCAGTCGAACTATCGGCGAAAGAATACCCAAGAATGATGTCTTCGCCGTTCAAAGCGCTTGATGAAGAAGATTCGGTACTGCCAATTTGGTCCATGATGTAGCTGTTGAAGCCAAAGATATCTTTTAAAAGATAGCCAAGGACATCTGAACCGAATTCCTCCCCGGTGAGGAGCACCTTGTATTCGCGCCATTCATCGTCTTCGGCATAGGTGACGGTCTGGTCTTTGCCGTGATAGTGATCGAAGCGGTTGATGAGCATCATGCCGCCATTATCGTCATTTCCGCTGGCCCAATAGAACAGATTGACATATCGATGGCCGTCTTCATCACCGCTGCCCAAGATGGTCGTCACAGT
>JAILKX010000008.1 GCA_024693415.1 Bacilli bacterium | reverse complement strand
AGGCGTGTATGCATATTCGCGGGAAACGCACTACAAACCACCGCTTTCATTGCTTTTCCTAAATAGAAGAAAAACGCCACACAGCGTGACGTTTTTTTATTACTTATAAACTACTAATTTTGAACTAGTTTTCTACAAATCGGTATGAGGGTTTCTCTTTAGAAATCATCGTCCCCAAATATAGAGATTTGTTCGAATTTCGTAGCCACGGGTTGATCATCTGCCGCCGGAACCGAAGTGTCATGGACGTATTCGCTCTGGAGTTTATCGGGATCTTCAGGCGCTTCGCTCGGCTGCGCTTCCCCTTCGAGTCCTTCTTCTCCTTCCGGAGTCTCGGGAGCAGGAGGCGCAAAGCTCTTCGTTTCCTTGGTGATGACCTCATTGGACTCTTTGTGCATGTAGGCAATGCGCTCATTCTTGGGGAAATTGTTCTCGCGCTTGGCATATTTGTCCATCGGGGTGAGGAGGAAGTCCTCCGCGACGATGTTCTGATAGCCGCCGTCCTCTAAGGTAGCAACTATGGTATACGGCGCTTCCTTATCCCCTACTTTGCAGGCATAAATCAGCCTGTGGGGCTCTTTCTTGAAACTCTTAAACAGGACCGTGGCCTTGCCTAGACGTGGCCCGGCCTCGATGTTATTGGTCGAGAAGACGCGCACGTTGCCAAGATCTGTGTAGAGCAAGACCTTGCCGCTCTCATCGGGATCGAAGGCGAGCAGCGCCGCCACTTCCGCCCCGTGGAAGCTTCCGGCTTTGACGCCGCTGGAGCTCGTGGAGCTGAGCGTGATGAGGTTCTCGTTGTAGAACGCCGCCAATCCGGAATCGGACATGACGAGGAGGTTGGAGTCGCCGCTTGTGATGACGGCATCCACCACTTCGTCGTCGGTCAGGATCCTCATCGCTCTGATCGGGCGGTTGATCCTGATGACCGGGAAGGAGCTTAGCTTGGTCCTCTTGATCTGCCCGTCCTTCGACACGATCGCGACATTCAGGTCATCGCGGAACTTGCGGACGGCGAACGCCTTGACGATCTTCTCGTCCGGCGGCAGCGAGATCGCATAGTTCACGTGCTGGCCTTCATCCAGCCACTTATTCGCGCGCAATAGATGCACGGGCACGTACAGGTAGTTGCCTTTGTTGGTGAACATCAGCATGAAGTCGGTCGTGACGCATTGGCCGCAATAGATCAAGGTGTCCCCCGCTTTCATGCCGGGCTTAGCGCCGTTATGGCCGCTCGAGCCTTTCCAGGAGGCCATGGTGGAGCGTTTGATGTAGCCGTCCCTAGTGACCGCCACCATCACGTCTTCGACTGCGATGAGGTCGCGCCTATTGACCTGACGGAGGTCGGTGTTCTCCTCCTCGATCGAGGTGCGGCGATCGTCGCCGTACTTCTTGGAGATCTCCTTGAGGTCGGAGATGATGAGGCGATGCAGTTTGTCGATGCTGCCGAGGATTTCCCTGAGATCGGCGATGAACGCATCGAGGTCGTTCTTCTCTTTGGTGACGATGACGATGTCGGTGTTGCTCAATTTGTAGAGCGGCATCATGACAATGGCTTCGCTTTGGTTGGGCGTGAAGCCGAACGCGTTCTGGATGTTGATCTTGGCGTCCGCCTTGTCTTTGCTGTGGCGGATGACGTCGATCACCTCGTTGATGATGCTCGCGGCCTTCAATAGGCCCTCGACGATCTCGAGGCGGTCAAGCGACTTCTTGAGGTCGAACTTGCACCTTCTGGTCAATACGTCTTCCTGGTGGGCGATGTAGGCGTCGCAATAGGAAAGCAAATCGATCGTGAGCGGGCGTCCGTCCACGATGCACACCATGTTGGCGCTATATCCGGTCTTGAGGTCGGTCTTGCCCATGAGGTAGGCCAAAATCGCCTCGGGCTTGAAGCCTTTCTTGAGGTCGATCGCGATGCGGAGGCCGTTCTTGTCGGTCTCGTCGCGGACTTCGTCGATGCCGTCGATCGCCCTGTCGTGGCGGATCTTGTCGATCTGGAAGACGAGCTGCGACTTCACGACGCCATAAGGGATCTCGGTGATGATGATCTGGGTGACGCCCTCGTCGTTTGTCACGACTTCGGTTTTGCCGACCACGTCGATCCTTCCCTTGCCGGTCAGGTAGATGTCCTGGAGGCCCTGGGATTGATAGATGATGCCGCCGGTCGGGAAATCCGGGCCGGGGACGAAGCGCATGAGCGATTCGATCGGGCAATTGGGATGGCCGATGCGATAGATGACCGCATCCACCACTTCCTTGAGGTTATGGGGCGGGATCTCGGTGGCGATGCCGACCGCGATGCCGGTGGTGCCGTTTACAAGCAGCGCTGGGAAGCGCGCAGGCAAAACGACGGGCTCGAATTCGGTGTCGTCGAAGGTGAGCGCCATGTCGACGGTGTCCTTCTCGAGGTCGCGGATCAGCTCATGGCTCACCGCGGCGAGGCGGGCTTCGGTGTAACGGTAGGCCGCGGGGCCGTCGCCGTCCATTGAGCCGTTGTTGCCTTGGAAATCGATCAGGGGCAGGCGCATGTTCCAGGGCTGGGACATGCGGACGAGCGCGTTATAGATGGAGGAGTCGCCGTGAGGATGGTATTTGCCCATGACCTCGCCGACGATGTGGGCGCATTTCTTGGTGGGTTTCTCGTGGACGTTGCCGGTCTTCCACATGCCGTAGATGATGCGGCGCTGAACCGGCTTCATGCCGTCGCGCACATCGGGGATGGCGCGGTCCTGGATGACGTCTTTGGCATAGATGTCAAAGCGGTCGCCCATGAGTTCATCGAGGGTGCTTGGGAGGATGTTTTCGACGATCGTTTCCTCAACGACCTTTTTCTTAGCCATTGCTCTTCACCTCCGCGATGAAGCTGTCCTCATCGTTGAACTTGACGTTTTCCTCGATCCAGACGCGCCTTTGCGATGCGTCGTTGCCCATCAGGATCGAGATGCGCTTCTCGACGACCAAGGGGTCATCGATCTTGACCTGCAGCAATTGGCGGGTCTTCTTGTTCATGGTGGTCGCGGCCAGCTGGTCGGCGTTCATTTCGCCGAGACCTTTGTATCGGTTGATGCCGTATCCCGGCCCGATCTTCTTCTTCGCCTCCTCAAGGGATTTGTCGTCCCAGGCATAGATGTGCTTGGAGGGGTCGCTCTTCTTGTAGACGCGGTAAAGCGGCGGGCAGGCGATGTAGACCATGCCGTGGGTGATGAGCGGCTTCATATAATTGTAGAAGAACGTCAATAGAAGGATCTGGATGTGCGCGCCG
>JAILKX010000196.1 GCA_024693415.1 Bacilli bacterium | reverse complement strand
GGATCATAAGGCGATTCGCAGATCTTTTGGAAGCCCGCGCAGTATCCGCCTTCGTTCAAATGGTCTAGCGAGCGCCCGGTCAGGAGCTTGTGCGCGTAGCATTGGTGTCCCACGTCGAAGATCAGTTTGTCTTCCGGGAAGTTGAAAACCCTGTGAAGGGCAACAGTGAGCTCCACTACGCCGAGGTTCGAAGAGAGATGGCCGCCGTACTCTGACGTGGCGGTGATGATCTCGGTCCTAAGGTCATGGCAAAGCACGCTCAAAGAGTCATAATCCAATGTTTTTAGGAAAGACGGGTCTTTAATCTCTTTTATGTCGATTTTATCGATGGAGCGTGACATTTTATCTACTAGCAAACTACTAATTATCTATCGAATTATTACTTAATCACTTTTCGCCTTCGCGAATGGTTTCGATCTTGATCTTCGCTTCGGAGAGCTCCTTTTCGAGCTCGACTATGAGCTTCTTCCCCTCCTCATAAAGGGCCATAGACTGGTTCAGGGAAAGGGTTTCGGTCTCGATCTTGTTGACGATCTCATTCAGTCTTTCGAGCCTCTGCTCAAAAGGTTTCTTATCTTCATTGGCCATTATTCGAGGCCTCCTTCTTTTCTACTCTCGAGGTGATTATACCATCGTTGAAGCGCGTTTTCATAATCGTGCCCACCGCTACCTGCTTGGCCGATTGGACCACCTTGCCGTCCTCGTCCTCGGAAATGGCGTAGCCACGCTTCAAAACGGCATATGGATTGAGGGCGGCCAGCCTTCCTTTGGATGACTCCAAACTATGGTCTGCCGCGGCGATCTTCATATCGATGAGCATATCCAGGTTCTTGGAGATTTTGGACAGGTCATCGAGCTTTTTATCGTATATGGCGGCGGGGTTCTCAAAATAGGATCTCTTGCTCAATAGCGACAGCGTCTGCGACAGTCCACGGATTTTGCCGTCGATCATGATGTCGAGGTGCTCACTCACGCCATCCAAGGTTTGGATAACTTCATTTTTGTCAGGCGTAGCCGCCACGGCGGCCCCGGTGGGCGTCGAAACCCTTAAATCGGCCACGAGGTCAATCAATGTGACATCCACTTCGTGCCCTACCGCTGCGATGACCGGACAAGGGAATTCTGCGGCCGCGCGGACCAGCGTTTCATCATTGAATGCCCCTAAATCTTCGCTGGAGCCCCCGCCACGGCCGATGATGAGCGTATCGATGAAATGTCCCTTCGCTTCATTTAAGGCCCGTAGAAGGGCTTGTGGCGCGTCTTTGCCCTGGACGAGGCTCGGGAAGACGATCACCTCCACTAGCGGCCAGCGGTTCTCGATGTTGACCAGAATATCGCGCAAACCGGCGCTCGAAGCGCCCGCGATCACGCCGATCCGGTGCGGGAAGGCGGGTATCTTCCGCTTCCTGCTCTGGTCGAAGAGCCCTTCCTTGGCGAGCTTCTCCTTGAGCTCCTGCAAGCGCAAAAGCTCGGCGCCCTTGCCGAAAAGCTCCATGTGGTCGACGATGATCTGATATGAGCCGCGGGCGGGGTAAACCCCGATGCGGCCGTGCACTAGCACCTCATCGCCGTCTTTGGGCAAGAAGGTGAGGCGGCTCGCGTAAGAGGCCCACATCACCGCCGAGATAACGCTTTGGCTGTCCTTCAAAGAAAAATAGGCGTGGCCGGAGGAATACACCTTGAAATTGCTGACCTCGCCGCGCAGAAAGATCGAGGACAGGCCTTCGTCTTCCTCAAGCGTTGCTTTTATGATGGCGTTCAGTTCTGAGACGGATACGCAGTTGCGTTCATTGAGCATCCCTTACCAGTACCTTATCGAGAATCGCGTTGACGAATTTGTAGTCGTTGTCGGACAAATATGATTTGGCGAGCTTGACGGCCACGTTGATGACGACGCCTTTCTCGACCTCGGGGTCTACGTAAAGGAAATGGCTGTACGAGAGCAGGAGGATGGCCTGCTCGACGCGGTTCAGCCTGTTGAAGGTCCACTTCCTCATGTTCTTGTTGAAGAGCTCCACCGCTTCGCCGTAATGCTTGATCGACATGATGAGGGTCGCCTTGACGAAATAGTCGCACTCCTCATAGGGAAGCCCGCAGAGCCCGGAGACGATCTCCTCGACGTTGATGGGTTCCTTCATCGACAGATACGTCAAAAAATCGTAAATGGCGCTCATGGCGACGCTTTGGAGGGCGTTGCGTGATGTTTTGACCGTTTCGATTTCCTCTTCGTCCATGGTGAAGTCCTTTTTGGCTCGCATATCTTAGCAACAATCGCGCGCAAATGCTATAAGCGCGTGAAGTTATTTTTTGAGCCTCGCCTCCTCGTATAGATACTTCCTGGCGTTGTGGTATACGAGCAGCCCCGCCAGGAACCCGGCGACGAACACCGAGTGGATCACGACCGAGAACACCGACCCCTGCCCGAATTGGTTGAAGGCGAGGACCATGATGTCGATCACGAGGTCAAACGCGTAGAGGAAGGTGCCGGCGAGGTAGAACGGGAGCTTGCCCTTGGCGGCGTAGAAGGCGCAGAGGGTGCAGATGATGAGGAGGAAAAGCGAATAGAGCGCCCCGCCATAGGCGAATGAGCTGCCCGCATAGCCGTTTATGAGGCGCGCGGAGCCGAGCATCATGATGGCGCTCACCTCGGCGCTTCCGAGGGGGACGAATCCCCAAAACGTCGACAGCAGCGCGGGAATCATCAAAAGCAGCGCGATCTTCTGATACGCGACGAGGTTCTTTTCGAAGCGCTTGGTGGCTTCCGCCCTATCACTGCTGCGGCTCATGGGATGGCAAAAGAGAAAAGAGGGTCTAGCCGATCCTCTTCACATTGATTTTCACGTCGTAGGGCACGGTGTCGCACATCATCGATATCTCGTTGGCGACCTCTTCTTGGATCTCCCGGCATACCTTGGTGACCTGGGCGTTCGGGGAGATGATCACATCGACCTTGACGATGGCCTTCCCGGCGGTGTCGAAGCTGACTTTGACGCCATTGTCGACGCTGAAGAGGGCCTTGCGCGAGGAAACCTGCGCCCCGCGGACGTTGTTGACCGCGTTCGAGGCGATGGCTTCCAGGGCATGCCTAGAGATCCCCATCGTGCCGAGGCGGCTGTAGTTATTGATCATGATGTAATCGCGTGCCATGGATAGATTTTACTTCCCGCCAATGAAATTGGCAACCTTCTCGGCCACCTGGCCAGCCTCGAACCCGTATTCCGGAAGGATTTTGGCGAACGGGCCGGATTCGCCGAAGCGATCGACGCCGATGTTGAGCGCGGCGAGGTCGCCCCAGCCGTAGGTGGCGCCCATCTCGAGGGAGATGCGCTTTTCGCGCGGGCAGCAAAGGACGGCGGAACGGTATTCCTCGCCCTGCTCCTCGAACCTTTCGCGGCACGGCATCGAGACGACGGCGGCCTTGATGCCCTTCTCGGCGAGCAGCTTGCTCGCTTCGATGGCGAGGGAGACTTCGGAGCCGGTGGCGATGATCTCGCAGTCGGGCTTATCGCATTCAAGGGCGAAATATGCGCCGAGATCGACCTTTTCGGGCGCGCTGGCGTCTAAAGTCGGGAGGTTCTGGCGCGAGGTGATGATGGCGCTCGGCCCCTTGCGGTGCTTCAAAGCGCAGTCATAGGCGCCCATGGTCTCCTTGAGGTCGGCCGGGCGGTAGACGGAGACGTTCGGCATGGCGCGCAGCATCGCAAGCTGCTCGATCGGCTGGTGGGTCGGGCCGTCTTCCCCTACCGCGAGCGAATCGTGGGAGAAGATATAGATGGCCGGCAGGCCCTGGAGGGCCGCCATGCGGAGGGCGGGTTTGCAATAATCGGCGAATACGAAGAAACATGCGCCATAGGCGAGCAATCCGCCATGGAGCAAGATGCCGTTCATCGCGGCGGACATCGCGAATTCGCGGATGCCCCACCTCACGTCCTTCCCGGCGGGGTTGGTGCGGGTGAACGCGGAAACGCCTTTGACGTCGGTCTTGGTCGAGCCGGCGACGTCCGCCGATCCGCCGAACGCGAACGGGAGCGCCTCATGGACCGCGGCGAGGCATTTGCCGGAGCAATTGCGGGTCGCGTCCTTGTCCTTGATCTCGATCTTGGACCAGTCAGGGTGCCTTCCTCCGAAGTCAGGAGCGAAGGAATCATCGAACAATTTCGCTTCCAGAGGATGATTCTCATGGAAGGCTTTGAGCTTCTTTTCATGCTCGGCATGGGCGGAAGCGCCGCGGGCGGCGAAGGTATCGGCGAACTGCTGATAGACCTCTTCCGGGACGGTGAATTCGGGGTATTCGTAGCCGTATCTCTTCTTGGCGAAGGCCCCGTCTTCGGCGCCTAAGGGAGCGCCATGGGTCTTGGAGGAACCTTCGAACTGCGAGCCGTAGCCGATTTTGGTATGGAGGATGATGAGGGTCGGGAAGACGCGGCTCTGCTTGGCCTTGGCGATCGCTTTGGAAATCGCCTCGACGTCGTTGCCGTCCTCCACTTCGAGCACTTTCCACTCGCAGGCGAGGAAGCGGGTGCGGACGTCTTCGCTGAGCGAATCGTCGGTCGGACCGTCCAAGGTGGAGCCGTTCATGTCATAGAACATGATGAGGCGGTTCAGCTTGTAGTGGCCAGCGAGGGAAATCGCCTCTTGGGAGAGGCCTTCCTCAAGGCAGCCGTCGCCGCAGAGGACGTAGGTGTAATGGCGCATAATCGAGGCGCCATCGGGATAAGTCGCCGCGATCGCGCGCTCGGCCATCGCCATGCCGACGCCCTGGCCGATGCCTTGGCCCAATGGCCCGGCTCCGGCATCGACGCCGGGGGTGACGCCGATCTCGGGGTGACCCGGGGTTTTCGAATGGGGCTGGCGGAACTGCTTCAGGTCGTCCATCGAGAGGTCGTAACCCGCAAGATGCAGGCACGAATAGAGCAAAGAGGATGCGTGGCCGGACGAGAAGACGAGCCTATCGCGATTGATCCAAGATGGATCCTTTGGGTCCGCGACGAAATGGTCGCGGAAGAGAGCATACATCGCCGGCGCGGCGTCGAGCGCCATGCCAGGGTGGCCCGAATTCGCCTTGTTGATCTGGTCGATCACAAGGCTGCGCATCGCGCCGATCGCTAGCTTGTCAATGTTTTTAGAAGCCATTTCCCACTTTCCTCCCTTAGTAATTGTTCAGTAGATATATGGTTGGTTTAATATATTTTATATATTAGGGTCTTCATCCACCACTGCGATTGACACGCAATCGAGCTGGTCTTTGTCCACCGTTGCCGGGGCGTGTGACATCGGGTCGACCGCCTGAAGGTTCTTCGGGAAGGCCTCGACGTCGCGGATGTTGTCGGTGCCCGACATAATCATCGCGAGGCGGTCCAAACCGAAGGCGATTCCGCCGTGCGGGGGCGCGCCATACTGGAACGCGTCGATGAACCAGCCGAACCTCTCGGCGACCTGCTCGTCGCTGAGGCCGAGGAGGTTGAAGATCTTCCACTGGATGTCGTGATCGTAGATACGGAGGGTTCCGCCGCCGGCCTCATAGCCGTTGATGATGATGTCGTAGGCATAGGCGAGGACTTCTTCGGGCTTCGTGTCAAGAAGCGGGAGATCCTCGTCGCGGGGACGGGTGAAGGGATGGTGTTCCGCGGTATAGCGGCCCGGCTCGCCCTCGACGGGGTCGAACATCGGGAAATCGACGACCCAGAGCAGGTCGTAGGTATTGGGCTTGATGAGGTTCAGCTTCTTCGCGTAGAGCGTGCGGAGCGCGCCCATGCCGAAGTCGATGCCGCGGCGGGAAGAGCTGGAGGCGAAGAGCAGGAGGTCGTCCTCTTTGAGCTCCAGAAGCTCGATAAGGGCCTTCTGAGCGCCTTCGTCCATGAACTTGAGGAATGACCCGGAAAGCGCGCCGCCTTCGAATTTGAGGCTCATTACGCCCTTGAGGCCGAACTTGCGGGCCTCGAGCTGGAGCGAATCCAGGACTTTCCTCGAGGTTTCCTTGGCGACGCCGGGGACGACGATGCCTTTGATGTAGTCGGCGCCCTTGAATCCCTCGAACGAGGTCTTCTCCATGACCGGCTTTAGGTCGCGGAGAAGCAAACCATAGCGGGTGTCGGGCTTATCGGAGCCGTAATTGTCCATGGCGTCCCAGAATTTCATGCGGCGGAGCGGCAATTCGATCTCGACGCCGAGGACGTCTTTGAACGCCTTGGCGAGGAATCCTTCGTTGAGGCTCAGGATCTGATCCATGCTCATGAAGGAGACTTCTTCGTCGAGCTGGGTGAATTCGGGCTGCCTGTCGGCGCGGAGGTCCTCATCGCGGAAGCATTTCGCGACCTGGTAGTACCTTTCGATGCCGCCGACCATCAGGAGCTGCTTCCAGAGCTGCGGCGATTGCGGCAAGGCGTAGAAGCATCCATGGTGGAGGCGGGACGGGACGAGGTAGTCGCGCGCGCCTTCCGGCGAAGAAAGGTTCAGGATCGGGGTCTCGACTTCAAGGAAGCCGTTGTTGTCGAAATATTCGTGCCATGCCTTGACGATCGCGGCGCGGATGCGGAGCTTCTTCTGGAGGCATGGACGGCGCAAATCGAGATAGCGGTACTGAAGGCGGGTATCCTCGAGCGCATCGGTCTTATCGGCGATGATGAACGGCGGGTTGACCGCTTTGTTGACCACCACTAGTTTGCTGAGATACACCTCGATCTCGCCGGTCGGGAGATTGGGGTTCGGGACGTCTTTCTTCCTGACGGTGCCGAAGGCCTGGACGACGTATTCGTTCCTGACGTCCGGGAAATCCTCGGGGTGGTCGCTCACGAGCTGAACATAGCCGCTCTTGTCGCGGAGATCGATGAACAAAAGCGAGCCGAGGTTGCGCCTGGTCGATACCCAGCCGCACAGGACGACTTCCCTGCCGACGTCGCTTAGGCGGAGGTTTCCGCCGAAATCAGTTCTTTCCATAGTTTATGGTTCCTTGAGAGTTTCACTCTTCTTCGTTGTGGTTTTTGCAGCAGCCATGGCCTTTTCCGTGGCAGCATTCATGCTCTTCGCCATCCTCGTGATGGTGGCCTTCGCCATGGCAGCATTCGTGGTCTTCCTCGCCCTCGTGGCAGCAATGGTGATCGCCGTCGTGATGATGGCCGCATCCGCAGCCGTCATCTTCGCTTTCGCCGAACGCCTCGTCGAGGTAATCGACCAAGTCGTCGATATTGACCTCTTCCTGCGTCTTGGTCTCGAGGTTCTTCATCTGGACCACGCCGCGGTCCATCTCGTCCTCGCCGAGGATCAGCGCGAATTTCGCGCCCGAGCGCTCGGCTTTCTTGAACATCGCGCCGAGCTTTCCGGACTTATTCGGGAGCAGGACGGAATAGCCGAGGTCGCGGATCGCTTCGCAGAGCTTGTTGAGTCCGTCTTGGACCTCCGCTCCTAGCGGCATCGCGTAGATGTCGATGCCTTCGCTTGTCCCCTCGAGCATGTCGTTGTCCTTCATGACCGAGTAGATGCGCTCGACGCCGCAGGCGAATCCGACGCCGTGGTCGATGTCGGCGGGGCCGCCGAATTGTCCTAGCATCCCATCGTAGTGCCCGCCGCCGAGCAATGCGCCGTAATCCTTTCCGGCGTCGCTTTTGGCGTGGACCTCGAACACGATGTGTCCGTAATAGTCGAGCCCGCGGACGAGCCCGTCATCGATTTCGTATTCGATGTCGAGGTCGTTGAGGATCGATAACGTCTCATAGAACCGCTTGCCGGCCTCCAAGGAGAGGTAATCCTTCATCTTCGGGGCGCCTTGCGCGATCTTCTGATCCTCGGGGACCTTGCAGTCGAGGATGCGCATCGGGTTGAGTTCCAACCTCTGGTGGCAATCCTCG
>JAILKX010000183.1 GCA_024693415.1 Bacilli bacterium | reverse complement strand
TAATTTTCCTCTAATCCATCCGGATTGAAGATCGCTTCCTGAAGGCCCGAGACGCGAACCGGGTTGTTGCGGTAAAGCGAGGGCGAGGGATTGGGGACCGCCTTCGGGGCGAGGTCATCGACGGGCCTTGCCGCGGGGCGTTCCTCGGCTTTAGGTTCTTCCGAGGCCTGGTAGCGGGCCGAGCGGGTCGGGAGGTCCATCCTGCCGGCTGGGGTGAAGTTGAAATGGCTGAGCGGGCTGTCGCCGTCATTGGATTTCTCTTCCGGCTCAGGTTTCTTGGGCTCTTGCTTCTGGGCGATGGCCGATTTCTGGAACTCCTCGCTCTTGAGGAAGGAATCGTCCTCGTCTTCCGGGGCGATGGTCCCATCGTCTTCCGGCAAATCGGAGGCCGGGGTCACGATGAGTTCGGGGCCCTTCTTGAGCAATGGGGTGATGTAGAGGAATGCGCCTAGCGCGGCGAGGACTCCCCCCACCACATACGCTAGCCAAGCCCCGATCGAGGATAAGGCGGAGGCGAGGTAGGTGAAGACGATGCCGCCTCCTAGGCTCGACGCGCCATAGACATGGGGCAAGGCTTCCTTATAGGTTTCGGCATAGCTTCCGGGAGCGACGTTGAAGCCGGCGGAAAGCAAGACGCCGAGGCCGATCGCGATAAGCAGGAACCCGAAGTCAAAGCGCTTCTTCGGCATGCCGATCAGCTTATGGAACAATAGGAAGAATCCAAAAACGCCGATGGCGCCTTGGAAAAGGTAATAGCCGATGAGGCCGAAGGGATATACGAAGACGTAGCTTAACGGGGATAATGCGCTATAGGGGGCGAGGAAGAGCATCGCCGCGATGAGCATGAGCAATGCGCCGAGGGCGCTTAGGGTGTGGTCGCGCGTGTACTCGCGCTTTTTTCTTTTTTCGGACATAGCGTTTCTATTTTATAGAAAACGCTACTAGGTTTCCATAGCAAGAGGCCAGATTGTTCTATGTTTTCCACGAAAACATATAGGCCATTCCTGCTTTTTTAGGACAAATGGATTAGGTGTGGCGAGTCTTTTCGAGGCGGTTCGCGATAGAAAAAGGATCGCCCGTGCCGAGCGATCCTTATTATTTGGAATATTGCTTTTAGTTGCAGGTGTACTTGATGGTGAGGGAAAGGATATCCATCTCGTCGGTGTTGAGCGCCCTAATGCAGACGCAGGTGTAATTCGTCGGGGTCGACTCCAGCATATCGGAGCTGCTGTTAAGGACAAATTCTTGCGAAGAGCCAGCCTCTACGCTCGCGTTCGACATAGTGGATGAGAAGATCCCGCTGTCATTGTCGTTGGTCTTATGGGCCCTTCCCCAGCCGATCGAGCAATAGGGATTGCGAGCCGGAGCTACGCTGTAGGTCGCAACGCCCTTGACGGTGATCCTGATCTCCGTGATCGTCGAGCCAGAAAATCCGTCATAGTAATTCGAGTTCCCGGAATTGGTGCTCGTGGGGGAATAGATGTAGAAAACTCCACCTCTCAAACGCAGCACGCCATCGGCAATATTCGTAGCAACTGTGCCAGAAGCTTCAGCGGTCAGATAATAGCCATCTAAGCTCAGGCTCCTATTTCCGTCAGAGCCACCGCAATCGCGCTGCGCTTGGAAAGTAAGTGTTAACCCCATGCGCAAACGGGGGTACAATTGGTCCGCAGCATGAACGAAATCGAACGCAAAATATTCTCCGGCCTCCGCTTCAAAGGCGGCGAGGCCCTCTTCGAAGCAGGATTCGAAAACATCGATGGTTCCTTTGTTTTGAAGACCAATCTAGAAGGATTCCCCTTCGTCGCCGAAATCACCTGCGACAAGGAAGGCAATATCGATGGCAAGCTCATCGATCCCGACCTGAATGAGGAGTACATCCCCTACCGCCTATCGACCGCCAAAGGCTATGCCCTCGAGGTGAGGGAAGCCTATAAAGAACTCCTCCGCAGCCTGAAGGACAAACTCTTCGCGAAAGAGGACGAGCTCTTCGCCCAGAGGAAGAGGCTACAGGAGAAGCTCTACGAACGCTATGGCCATACCCCGATCGTCAAGTGGGACGACGCCCCGGACTACGAGATCTTGCAGCACAATAGCAACGCCAAATGGTACGCCCTCTTCATGATCATCGACCGGCAGAAGCTCGACGAGGTCGAAGGAAAAGCCTCGGTCGTCAATATCAAATTGGACCCAAATGAAATCGATTGGCTGGTCAGCCGTCCCGGCTACTACCGCGCCTACCACATGAACAAGAAATACTGGATCACGATCCTCCTTAACGGCTCGCTTCCAGACGATGAGGTCCTCGACCATATCGCCAGAAGCTACGAGCTGACCGCCAAGAAGGGCAAATGAAAAATCGCGGCGAGCGCTCGCCGCGATTTTCAATATCGATGACTTAAGGCAATTCGACGATGAGGGGCAACACCATCGGCTCGCGGCCCGCCATCCTCCTGATGAGGCGCGCGCAGCGTTCGTAGACGTTCTGCTTCATCTCGTCGCTATTGTAGGGATGCTGCTGGAGGAATTCCTCGATGCAGCCTGAGAAAACCTTGATGAGCTCGCGGCTTAGCATCTCCCCTTCCCTGCCATATAGGAAGCCCTTCATCTGGACTTCGACGTTCGAGGTGATCTTGGCCTGCGACTTCGATAGGGTGCAGGCGAGCACCACCACGCCTTCGGCAAGCTTTGTCCTATCGGCCAAGACGGTCGCGCTGACGTCGCCGACCCCTTCGCCGTCGATCATGAGGTCGCCGTGCGGGATGCCTTCCTCCATGATCCTGCCGCCTTTCTCATCGAGGATGACGGTCGCGCCGTTCTCGATGACGAAAACGTTGTTATGGGTGAGGCCAATGCCCATCGACAAAGCGTTCATCGCGTTGTTCAACAGGTCTTTGTAGAAGCCCTTCACCGGGATGTAGTACTTCGGCTTCAATAGGGACGCCATCATCTTGAGGTCCTCTTCGGAGGCGTGCATCCTCAAGAAGGTTTTCTTCGGCACCATCACGACTTTGCAGCCGGTGCGGAAGAGTTCGTCCGCCGCGTCTTTGTATTCGATTTCGCTATTGTCGGTCGCGACCGCGGCGATGATGAAGGTGTCGCTAGGCTTGATTTGGAAGCGCTTGTCCTCGTTCTCGCCGGACGCCAATAACGCCGCCTTGCGGAACACGCGGGTCCCAAAGCCCGTCATCAACACCAAGGTGTCCTGATCGCGGAGCCTCAATACGTCATCCAAAGAAGCGAAATTATCGCGCGGGATCGCAAGTTCTCCGCAGGCCTGAAGGGTCGCGATGGTGTTGGCGACGCTCTCGTCGTAGCAGACGACCTTCTTGTTGTAGCGGACCGCGAGGCGGATGACCTCGACGGTGTTGTAGAGGTCGTTGTTGCTCATCGCGATGAAGATGCGGCCCTGGGCGTTCTTGAACGAATCCTCGACGTGCGGGGTCAATCTGTATAAAGGCGAGGTGTAGCCGCTTCTTCCGGCGTAGACCGATTCGCTTAGTAAGGCGAGGGTCCTTTGCTCGGCGAGGTCAGCCAAGGCGTTCATGTCGTTCAGGAAGCTCTTGTCGGCCGAGTTCTCGATGACGAAGTCGCTCGTGAACACGATGTTGCCAAGATCCGTATGGATTGCGATGCCGCAGCTGTTGGGGATGTTGTGCGCGGTCTGGAAGAAGGTGATCTCCCTTCCGGACACGCGGATCCTCGAGCTCGGCTTTACCTCGATCAGGCGGTACATTTCCGGGTCGCGCTTGACGTGCCTAGTGAACATCTTGAGCATCGCGAGGCTCACGTTTGTGCCGAAGATCGGGGCCGGGGCCTCGGGGTAGATGTAGGCGAGCGCGCCGATGACGTCATCGTGGCCGTGGGTCAGGAAATAGCCCTTGATCCGCGATTTGTTCTCGACGAGCCACTGGTATTGCGGGATGACGTAATCGACGCCCGGCATCGTCTTGTCGGGGTCCATGACGCCGCATTCTATGACGAAGACATCGTTGTTGATATCGACGACGTAGCAGTTCTTGCCTTCCTCGTCGAGACCGCCCAAAGCGAATATCTTTACCCTATCACTCATAAAGTCTCCTTAAAGGGGGCCGTAGCCCCGTTTTATATTCCGTCGTATTTTTACGTGTCGTAAGTTGCCACCATTATACGCGCATTGCGCGCATATTTGGCAAGAGAAATCGTCAATCCAAATCCAAAGATGCCAAAGTGAGGTCGTCATCGAGGTTGCGGATCTCGAGGTGCGCCCCCTCCATCACGCCGTAGGTCGCGGGGTTCCCGTTCTTCGGGAACGAGGTCGATCCAGGATTCATAAACACGACGCCATCGGACTTTTTGAGCATATATACATGGGAATGTCCATACATCAGGATATCCCCTCTTTCGATCTGCAGAAGGTCTTGGGTCAACAGATCCCCATGGATCATGTCGACGCGGTAACCGTTAAGGAAAACGACCCGGCAATCCTGCAACGGGAAATGCAATAGGGACTCATCGATCCGCGAGTCGCAGTTGCCCCTTATGCCAATCGTCTTATTCGCGTATTTATTGAAAATGACGGAGCATGCGAGCGGGTCGTAATCAGAAGGCACACCATTGCGGGGCCCGTTATAGAGGAAGTCGCCGAGCAGCACGATCTTGTCAGGCGCGTAGCGCTGGATGAGTCGATCGAGCTTCTTCACGGCCTGCAAGCGGCCGTGGGTATCGCTAGCGATTAGGATTCTCATTGATTGGTTTATTTAAAACCAACCCTATTTTACTCCAGGATTTCCCTCGTGGAAACCAAATCAGTTCCCGAACCGGCGATATTGGCGACGACGACGTCGCCGATATAGACCGGAACCTTGATGTAGGCGGCGTTGATTTCCGCCATCACATCGAATATTTTCGATTTGCTGACCGCGTCTTTCGTCTTGACGGGGCAGACGGATAAAACCTTGGAATCGCACTTCACCGTCGAGGTGATGGTGCGGGTCGGGTTGGTGAGCTCTTGCTTGGCGTAGGCGGCGCCGCGGGGGCAGGAGTTTCC
>JAILKX010000168.1 GCA_024693415.1 Bacilli bacterium | reverse complement strand
GCGGAATATGACCTGGATTGGATGGAATAGCCATCCGTTTGCTCCTTGGCCATGAAGTCGAACAGCTTCTTCGACTGATTGAAATTCTTGGCGAACACATTCAATGAAAACCCGGAGGTCGCGGAATCGCCCGGCGCTTGGGCCACGACATCCAGCGCGGTCAGTTCCCTTCCATAAGCCATGCCTGCGTTTTGGAGTTCGAACGAAAGGAGAGAGTTTTTCGCAGCCATGTAGGAGTAATAGATTTTCGGTTCATTCAAGAACGAAAACTCATTCACGACCCCCATGATTTCCATTTTTACGGCGATCCTGACTTCATCAGAAGCGCCGTAGGACGTCACCTGATTCGCGAATTCCATCTCGATGCTTTGCCCTATGCAATCAGGGCCAAGCTGCTCGAAAAGCAAGTCGTTGATCAGGCAGACGTCCATATCTAAGGAAGAGGTAGGAGAACCCTCATCCAATAGACCACCGTAACCGTAATTCGGCGAAAGATCGTAGACGGGCGAGAACATGATCGGGTCATGCGCCACCCCGTTCAGCGAATAGGCATAAGCCTTGGGGAAGAAATAGGAGAGGTCATAGTCGACGATGAAGTCGGGGCCGACGTAGTTCGACGCCGCCTCGATCTCCGGCCTGACCTGCTGAACGAGAGCGATCGCCGAATCGGTCTCGATCTTCTCCTCGACGCAAAGCGATGCGACGCTTGAGTCGTAGCATCTAAGCGGCAGCTCATCCACCGCTGCCCTCGAGCCATAGAAATAGCCAAGCGTTATGCACAGGGACAAAAAGCCGACGGAGCTAGCGAATCCGCAGAGGATGCCGTTGGCCTTGTTCGCCTTCATGTTCTTTTTCACGAAGCGCGCCACGAAGGAATTCGAATGGGGCCGCAGCTTTTTCGCGGTTCCCTTATCTTGGATAAAAGTCGGTTTGTCGATGATTTTGCCGGACGCCATATGGATGATCGCGTCGGCGTATTCCTCGATGAGCTGCCCGTTATGCGAGACGATTATCACGAGGATCGACTGCGCCATCCGCTTAAGCGCGTCCATGACGAGTTTGGAGTTATGCTCATCGAGGGCGCCGGTCGGCTCATCGGCGAAGAGGATCTTGGGGGCGCTTGCCATCGCCCGGCATATCGCGATGCGCTGCTTCTCGCCGCCGGATAGCGTCGAGACCTTGCGGTCAGCGAAGGCCTGCATCATGAAATCCTGCATCGTCTTGAGCGCGATGCTCCGCGCGTCTTTCCTGCTGTAGCCATTGATAAGCAAAGGCAGCTCGACGTTCTGCAAAGCGGTGTCGTCCTCAAAGAGGTTGTAATGCTGGAAGATCATCCCGGTGCATTGCCCGCGGTATTTCGCAAGTTTGTCAGGCGGATAGTTTGAAATATCCTCGCCTTGGAAAAAGATGCGGCCCTTAGTCGGTTTCTCTAGAGACGCCAAAAGCGAGAGCAAAGTGCTTTTCCCGCACCCGCTCTTGCCCGAGATCGCGATGAGCCCTTTCTGGGGGAAGCAGATATTCGCGCGGTTCACGGCCCGCACAAGCGACCCTGCCTTCCCGTATTCTTTCGTCAGTTTTTCGCACCGAAGCAGATAAGCCACAAAAAATCCTCCTCACCTAATTGATTGCGGTCGAGGAGGCAAAAGTGACACAAATTTGTGAAATTTTTTATTTGTCCTGGTTCAGAGGCCCTTCATGGTGGCAAATGACCTTCTTGATCCTGGAGTTGAATCTGTCGCGGTCGATCATCATGACGTTTCCGCATCCAAGGCACAGGATCTTGATGTCGGCGCCCACCCTCACGATCTGGAAACGTTTGCTTCTGGCGGAGCAAGGATGGGGGCGCTTCATCTCCACTTCGTCGTAGAGGGCGTAGTCGATCACTTCCACGGCAGGCTCTCCATCTTCACCGCCGCCGGGATCTTCGGAAGGCCCGGCATCGTGAGGATCGAGCCGGTGAGGGGAACCACGAAGTTCGCGCCGGCGGATAAGCGGACTTCGCGCACGTTGATCTTGAATCCTTTCGGGCGGCCGACCACGGTCGCGTCGTCAGATAAGGAAGCCGGGGTTTTGGCCATGCAGATGTAAGCATGCTCAAAGCCAAGCTCTTCGTAGCGGCGGAGCTGCGCTTCGGCTGCTTCGGTGTATTCAACGCCATCCGCGCCATAGATTTCCCTGCAAATCGTGGATATCTTTTCCTTTAACGGCATTTCTTTGGTGACGAGGGGATGGTAGTTCGAGGGTTCTTTGGCAAGGACATCGAGCACTTCTTTCGCGAGCTCGACCGCGCCTTCACCGCCCTTCTCGAACCCGTCGAGGAAGGCGACGCGGTGATGGTTCTTCTCGCACCAAGCGCGGAGCCAAGCGACTTCGGCCTCGGAGTCATCGGCGAAGTGGTTGATCGCCACGACATAGGGGAGACCATATTTTTGGACGGACTCGATATGGGCCTCGAGGTTGCAGATGCCTTTGGACAGAGCCTCGACGTTTTCCTTTTTGAGGTCTTCGTAGGAGATTCCGCCATGGAGTTTCAGCGCGCGGATGGTCGCGACGACCACCACCGCTGCCGGCTTGACGCCCGCTTCCTGGCACTTGATGTCGAGGAACTTCTCAGCGCCGAGGTCAGCGCCGAATCCAGCTTCGGTGACGACGATAGGAGCGAGCTTCAACGCAAGCTTCGTGGCAATGATAGATGAGCAGCCATGGGCGATATTGGCAAACGGTCCGCCATGGATGAAGGCGGGGTTGTTCTCCGCGGTCTGCACAAGATTCGGCTTGAACGCGTCTTTCATAAGGCGCATGACGGCATGGGTGACCTGAAGGTCTTTCACGGTGATCGGCTTATCGTCATAGGTATAGGCGACGATGATCTTCTCTAATCTTGCGAGGAAGTCTTCGGGCGAACGGGCTAGGCAAAGTATCGCCATGAGCTCGGATGCGACGGTGATCTGGAATTCGTCTTTGCGCGGGGTGGCTTTCGGGTCGCCTTCGCTGATCGTGATGTGGCGGAGGGCCCTATCGTTCATGTCGAGCGAACGCTTCCAGGCAACCTTCTCGGGGTCGATACCCAAAGGATTCCCCTGGTAAATCGAGTTGTCGAGGACGGCGGCGATCAGGTTGATTGAGGAGGTTAACGCATGCATGTCCCCCGTGAAATGGAGGTTGATGTCCTCCTGCGGCTCGACGGTGACCTTGCCGCCGCCGGTCGCGCCGCCCTTCAGTCCGAAGACCGGACCAAGGGATGGTTCGCGAAGGCAAAGCATCGCCTTCTGGTTGATTTTGGCGAAGCCGTCGGCAAGGGCGACGCTTGTGGTCGTTTTGCCTTCGCCGGCCTTCGTCGGGGTGATCGCGGTGACCAAGACGAGTTTTCCGTCCGGCTGATCTTTCAGCTCGTCGACCAAGGAAAGGTCGATCTTTGCTTTGAATTTGCCGTAAGGCTCGACGAATCTCTCGTCGATTCCCGCCTTCGCGGCGATGTTCTGAATAGGGAGCAAGCTCATGTATGAAAACCTCCGTAACTTTTTTAAGTCTAGTATCGAAAGAATAGAAAGCAATCAAAGATTGATAGCCGTTAATATTTCGCTTTCCTCCTTGATGAAGGAAATCGGA
>JAILKX010000146.1 GCA_024693415.1 Bacilli bacterium | reverse complement strand
TGTCTTGAAATCATAGCCCAAAGCGTCGACCCCTAGGCCCAAGGCGGCGCAGGCGATGGAGGGGTCATAGAACTCCTTCTTCGGAATTGAGCGGATTGCGGTGGCGCTCCGTACATTTGGGTTCCACGCGGGGACCTCGCGCAAGACGAAGAGACGACGGAGCCCTTTGATGTATTCGTAGAACGTGTCCTCGGAAAGGGGCTGCCCATGCTCGTTGACGTCCTTGATGATGGTCTCGTTGGTCACGGGGATGGTGATGTTTCGGGCGAGCGAAGCCAAAATAGCGGCGGTTGTATCTTTGCTCAAACCTAGGCCGGTCGCCTCCTGAATATCGGTTTCGCAAATGGAAACGAAGGCTTGCTCTCCGTAATGGGAGAGCTTCCTCGGCGGTTGGGCGATGGCTTTCGGCCAGCCCCCGCGCACGATGGCTGCGGTGATGCCGGCCTTATCGAGCTTTGCGCGTCCTTTGATTGGTCCGTTCTCTTCACTAAAAAGCGCAGCGAAACTGACGTCGCCGCTCGATTCCCCGGATTCCCAAAGGGACATCGACTCCATATCTAGGCGGCTGATTCTCATCGCGCCGGTATGCTTCGTCGAACCAGGCTTAGGCGATATTGAACCGGTGAGGAGGAATAGGGCATTGTCGGGGCTGTGGTCGCATTTTCCCCTGACCGCGTCCCACACGGAAGGGAATGCTTGCCATTCGTCGATGAGGTGGGGCCTTTCGCCTTCCAGAAACAAAGATACTTGCTGAGATGCGATTTCCTCGTATTCTTCCAAATGATCCGGATCGTTCAGGTAAATCGCGGACTCGGCGAGGCGCTCCGCGCTCGTCGTCTTTCCGCACCATTTCGGGCCGCGGATTAGGACCGCGCCGAAATCGGCAAGAAGATCCTCCAATTCTTTGTCTTGGATTCTGGGCAAGTAGTTCTTCGTTCGTTCCGTTTTCATATGAAAATGATAAGTTGATTACGCTGCGAAATCAATGTATCTCCGAGAGATTTGTGGATTTTGAACCGAGAATATTGTGGTATTTGCTCCGAGAGATTTGTGCAAAGAGTCCCGCAGAGTGTTTCATCGTTTCAAAAAGACTCGATGCAATCAGAGAAAACGCTAATTATTCCTTCCTGCTGGCTTATATTTGGCCTACGAATTTCAGATGTTTATTTGTCTCCAAGATATGTTGATAAATAATCATCAGTGATTATAATGGATTTGTTCGAAACGATCTCTATCCTTTTTTGTTTTATAAAAGCTAGCGAGCGAAGAGAGGCCGAGACTTCTGTGCATATTCTGCACATATCTAATGGCCTAAAGTGCAACTCGTGGCAACTTGTAAAGGAATTTTACATGTTCGAATCATGCGCCGCGCCGAAGGAAAGGAGCCCCTATGGAAGAAAAGAAATACGACTTAATCGCCTTTACAGACAACGGTCTCTCCCTCGATGTCCGGGTCGATCCGGACGAGGATACGGTATGGCTCACCAAGGACCAAATGGCGTTGCTTTTTGGCAGAGACAGGTCCGTCATCTCGCGCCACATTTCGAACATTTATAGGGAGAAGGAATTAAACGAAACGGCAACTCGTGCAAAAAATGCACAAGTTCAAATGGAGGGTGGCCGCGCCGTTACCAGAATCAGTGAGTTCTTTAATCTCGACGTCATCATATCCGTGGGCTACCGCGTGAAGTCTACTCGCGGCGTCTTGTTCCGGAAATGGGCTTCATCGGTTCTGAAGCAATATCTAATCAAGGGATACGCTGTGGATGAGAAAAGGCTTTCGGCCCATGAAAAATCCTTGGCCGAAATCTCCGGCAAGGTCCTATCGCTAGATGCGAGGACGCATGCCAACGAAGAACGGGTCAAAGCCCTCGAGGAAGTGGCTAAACGCGGAGGATTCCCTTCGGAATCGGTCTTCTATTCGGGGGAGTTTCTCGACGCCAGGTCGTTTTTCGCCGAATTGTTCTCCAAGGCCGAAAGGGAGATTGTCGTCGTGGATTCCTATGCGGACAACAAGCTGCTTTCGCTGCTTAACCATGCGAAGCAAGGCGTGACCTTGTCCCTTGTCAAAGGCCCTCATAGCCGCCTCAGTCAGGACGATCTCGACGCCTTTCTCTTCCAGCATGGGCCCATCAGCGTCCGCGAAAGCGACGATTTCCATGACCGCTTCGCCTTCGTCGACGATTGCTGCTACCACGTCGGGGCGTCCTTCAACCACATGGGGAAAAGGGCGTTCGCCGTGATGAAGATGGAAGACGGGACGGCGATACGCCAACTGAGGGAAAGGATCGACGATCTATGAGCAAGACGCTTGCGGGAAAAATCAAAGCAATCCGAAAACAGGAAGGCCTAAGCCAGGAGGGGATGGCCGAATCGTTAGGGTACACATCCAAGACCACGGTTTCCAAACTCGAGAGCGATTCCGTGGAGATGACCTTTGACCAGCTGAGTCGCCTCATCGGGGAATACGATCTGGACGCGGGAAGCCTCTTCCCGTTGGGTAGAATCGACGAAAGGCTTCATAAGGGTTGCGCGATATGCGCCCGCATCAAAGCCATCCTAGAGGAAACGAACCCCCATTTCGTAAAGGAGCTAAAGACCGGTTACGTCGTGGTAGGGGACCATTGCCGCTTCCCCGGCTATGCCGTTTTCATCTGCAAGTCCCATGTAAACGACCTCCACGAGCTCCCTTTTTTCAAGAGAACTCGTTTCCTTACAGAGCTGTCTTTGGTGGAGGAAGCGGTGTACGAGGCCTATAAGCCCGACAAGATGAACGTCGAGTTCCTCGGAAACGGTGACCACCATCTCCATGTTCATCTCTTCCCGCGTTTTGCAGGGGATACGCCAGAAATTGGCCCGGTGTGGTGGGTCCCGAAGCAAGAGATGTACGCCAAAAAATACCTTCTGGAGGGGAAAAGGCTGAATGAGGCGGTGATGAAGTTTCGCTCTTCTTTGGATAGGGTCCTCTCGAAGCATTATTGGCTTTTGCCTGATGCCGATGACTATGAAAAAGAGGACGAAAGATACCTGCAGCGTCTGAAGCGGATGCTTGGCAAGCGTGTGGAAGTGAAAGTGGACCGCCCTTTGGGATCCGCCCACCCGTTGCACCCGGACATCGTCTATCCCGTGAATTACGGTCACATCGAGCCGATGCTCGCCCCAGACGGCGACTACCAGGACGCCTACGTCCTCGGCATCAATAAGGCGGTGCCGTCCTTTTCCGGGGTCGTCATCGCCGTTATTCGGCGGCTGGACGATATCGAGGGCAAGCTCGTCGTGGCGCCCGAAGGCGTCGACTACAGCGATGAGGAAATCCTCAAGGAAGTGGCGTTCCAGGAACGCTATTTCGAGTCCGTATTGCTGCGATAAGCAAAACTTTTCGGTGGTGGGCGACCCGCATCGTGCTCCAATGTCCAAATTCCCACGATAA
>JAILKX010000076.1 GCA_024693415.1 Bacilli bacterium | reverse complement strand
GCGAATTCGTCCATGCCGGTCGATTTTAGCGCCCACTCGATCGCCTCTTTGTCCTCGGGGCTCAATCTTCCGAAGCCTTTCTGATAGGGGAATCTGCCATAGGCGACGAGCTCCCTGACCGTCAAGGTCATGGGGGCGGTGGGGGACTGGGGGAGGATCGCCATTTGCCTAGCGATCTCTTTGGTTTTTAATTCAGTTGTGTCCTTGCCGTTAAGGATGACGACGCCTCCTTCTTTGGGGATGACGCGGCCGATGGCCTTCAAAACCGTGGACTTGCCGCATCCGTTGGCCCCGATGATCGAGGTGATCTTGCCCTTTTGGATCGCCATCGAGAACGATGGGACGACGATCAGCTTGTCGTAGCCGACCTTTAGCTCTTTTGTTTCGATTGAGTTTTCCATAATTACCTTGACCTCAATAGCAGATATAGGAAGTAGGGCACCGCGAGCAGGCTCACGAAGATGCCGGTCGGAATGTCCGCGAATAAGGGGACATCCTCCACGAGGATATTGGCGGCGATGACGATGATGGCGGACACGAGCCCTGACGCGGGCAATAGGTATCTTGTGTCGGTGCCGACGAGGCGCCTAGCGATATGGGGGCCGATGAGCCCGAGGAAGAAGAAGTTGCCGCCGAAAGCAACGCATCCTGAGGATATGCCTACCGCCAGGAAAGCGAGGATCAGGAACTCCCGCTTGACGTTCACGCCGAGGCTCGTGGCCACGTCGTAGCCGATGTTGATGGCGTTTAGGGTCTTCGCCTTGTAGTAGGCAAGTGAGCCGAACGCGAGCACCCATATAGATAATATAAGGATATAGTTCCATTCCGTTCCCCATAGTTCGCCCGCCTGCCACCTTTGCAGGAACTCTAGCCTCGATGCGTCGAGGGCGTACATCATGAGGGTCCCGACGGCCCCGAAGGCCGCGCCCATGGCGACGCCGGTCAGGACCAATTTGGTCGAGGAGATGGGCTTCCGCCTCTTGGTGCCCAAGAAGAAGATGATGACCGCGGCGATCATCCCGCCCACAAGGGCTAAGATGGGGAGCAATATCGGGATATCGTTCCCCTTCATGATCACCGCGGCGTAGATCGTGACGAATAATGTCGAGCCATCGGATACGCCTAGGGTGCCAGGGGATGCCAAGTCGTTATGGAGCAGGTTCTGCATGATGACGCCGGCGAAGCCCATGCCGATGCCGACGAGCAAGGCCAAGCAAAGGCGCGGCAGGCGGAAGTCGAACATCACGAGGTTCGAGTCGAAGTCGCCTTGGCCGAATAGGGTCATGAATACCTTATCGATGCTTAGGGCATAGGGGCCGAGGCAGCATCCGACGATGAACAAGACGAATAGAAGCACGACTAAAAGAAGCAATGTGATGATCTTCTTCCTCGCCCTTTGGCGGGCATTTGGAAGGGTCCTTTTGGCAAGCGTCATCTCAGGCATCGAAGGTTTCTCCCTTCTGCCTGCGGCTTACGTAAATGAAGAACGGGACGCCGATGACGGTGATGATTAGGCCCACTGGGAATTCGACGCCAGGCATGACGTTTCTGGCGATCAAATCCACCAAAGAAACGAAGAAAGCCCCGTAAATCCCAGCTATCGGCAAGCAATATCGATAATCCGTGCCCACCATGTAGCGGGCGATGTAGGGGATCATGAGGCCGATGTAGCTGACCGGTCCGATGATGACGACGGCGACCGCCGAGAGGACCAAAACGACAAGGGTGCTGATGAGCCTAACGATCACGACGTTGGCCCCTAAGCCCTTGGCGACGTCATCCCCTAGATTGGAGACCGTGAGCTGGCGCGAGATGATGAGGGCGAACAAGACGCCCGCCGCGAAGAAGGGCAGGGCGATCAAGACATCGTTCCAGACCGTGTTGGCGCTCGAGGCGCTTGTGTATTTGACCATTTGGGTCATGAGGCCGTTCTTCAGGATGATGGCGCTCGTAAGCGAGGCGAGGAGGGTCGATATCGCCATGCCCGACAATACCAGGCGATCGGGGGAGACCCGCCGCTTGCCGAGGAAGGCGATCGCGTAGATCGCGAAGGTAACGATGGCCGCGCCTAGGGCCGCCATTCCCATCTTTTCGTATCGCCCCGCTTCCGGGAAGAAGGCCATGATGACGACGACGCCGAGGGTCGAACCCGAGGAGATGCCCATGATGCCGCTATCGGCCATCGGGTTCTTGGTGGTGCCTTGCATTATGGCGCCGGCGATCGATAGCGATGCCCCGACGATCAGATCGGCGATGAAGCGGGGGAGGCGGATGTCGCGGACCGTGGTCTGGGCCCAGGAGTCACTATTGTAATTGAATAGCGCCCCGAACACGTCGCCCCAGGTGGATTCGGTGGCCCCGAACCTTAGGGATAAGGCGAAGATGACGAACAACGCCAATAGCCCCGCCGGAAGGAAAATCAAAAAGCGTTGCCAGTGGGTCAGCTTCTTCCTTTCCTTGGAGCGGGTGAATGCGGGCATTACTTTACTTGTCCTGCGATCTGGACCGCTTCCTTGATCTCCTTGTACTGCTCATACAGGAGGTTCACG
>JAILKX010000042.1 GCA_024693415.1 Bacilli bacterium | reverse complement strand
CTTTCCCGAAATTGGAACACAAAAGGTGTTCCTCATTGCCTGCAAGGCGAGTAAAATCTCCGTATGGAAAAAATCATCGAACAACAAAACCCTGAAGAGGGTCTGATCTACAAGAAAGTCGCGCCGAAGCCCGCGACCTTCGGGGGCTATTCTTGGCTCTTCCTTCACATGAACTTCGCGACGAGCATCGTGGCGTTCATCTTCATCCCGGTAGCGGTGGGGCTTGGCGTGTTCCTAGCGGTCTCCTCGCCCGATAACCTCGTGTTCTCGATCATCATCTTCGTCTGCGCTGGGCTCATCGCGCTGGTGCTTGGGTTCCTGCTCCTCGCCATGCCGGTCATAAGCTTAGGCAAGGCGAAGCATGTCGTCCACGACAAAACCTATACCGCGATCTACGTCGACCGCTTCGTGTTCCATACCGAATACGATGACGGCGACGTCACCGATTTCGTCTTCAACCTCGCCGAGATCCAATACGGCAAGGAATATAAGGACCGCTTCTTTGTGAAGGGGCGGCTCAACGGAAGGAACAGCGCCTTCGCCATCTCGAAAAGCGAGCTTAACGAGCGGGCGATGGAAAAACTCCGTTCGATCTGCATCTAAGAAAAAATGGCGCGGCGCGCCATTTTCTTTATCTTCTCCCAAGAGGAGTGATCACCGAAGATATGGAATATAGGAAACCGACGCAGAGCATCGCGATGCCGAGGATCCTCGAATATCCGGCCTGACCTAAGACGAATGAGGCATAGAAGACGGCGACGAGGACGAGCAGGGCCGAGCAAAGGGCGCGGGTGGCCGAATTCGAGAATCCCTTGAGCAAGCCGATCAGGGAGACGATGCACACGCTGATGGCAAGGATTAACCTCGCCAAAGTCACGGCGAAGCCGAGACCGGGCTGGGAATAGACGGCGAAATCCCCGGATAGGAGGATCCTGCCTTCGATGAAGGTGAATAGCGCTCCGAAGACGACCGCAAGGATGGTTGAAATCCAGCAGAGGATGTTGCCAATGAGTCTCATAGCGAATTCCTCCCGATGATTTCATCGCAAAGGCCTTGGGTCACGAAATCGAATAAGCATGCGCCCGTGCAAGTGTAATCCTTGATATGCTCAAGGGCGAATGGCTTCATGACCTTGGCGACCGGCACCGAATAGGAGGGCGGGAAGCCCTGGCTCAGATAGCCGGAAAAGAAATTGATGACGAGGGGAGAGGAGTGGGTCGCGCTATTGCTTTGCGCATATTCCAGACAATCCAAGACGGGTTGCTTCTTCTCCTCGGAATCGGCGAACTTGTAATAATCCTGGACATGGATGCCGCATCCAAGGTCGAATGAGACTTTGTTATCGGCCCATCCAGAGCTGCAGTCGACGCCGATCGTGGATTCTTCGTAGCGCGACAATAGGATCGCTTTCCCCCGCGCATCGCCCAATGTCGCGGGCAGGGTGGATTCCTTATAGAAATCAGAGCCGAACGCCGACTGCATGATCTCGGACATCTTCGATTCAAAAGCGACGCTAGAATTCGACGGATCGGCGTCCTCTTTCACCGAGATGAGCAAGGCTTCGCTCGGATTGTCGCGGAGGAATTGGCCGCAGGTATTCATCGCGTCGGAGAATTTGAGATTTTGGTCGACGAAGCCGTGGACGACGTGGAGGTCGTCTTTGCGAAGCTGGACGCGCATGTCGAGGAATCTTACCCCGAGGTTCAGCTGCTGCGCGATGGTCAGGTCTTGGCATTTCCCGGCGACGTCGCCGATCGAATGGGTTGCCCCGGAATCATGGGTGCCGGGGATCGACAGCTCGCTGAGCTTTGCGCTGTCGTCGAGGTTTTTCATCCAGGTGGTGTTTTCGATGGCTTTCGGTACGACGCTGAAAAGGTTCGTGCCGATAACGGCGCTCGCAATCGCCACCACTGACCCGGTCACGATAAATATTTTTTTGAATAGTGAACTCATGGCTGGGTTTATTATGCACGATTGCATAATTGAGATACAATCAAAAAAAGCGAGGAAAAAACACGATGGATGCTAACGAGTACCAGAAACTGTCTCTAAAGACTTTGAATCCGAACCTTAAGGGGAAAGATATATTGATCAATGCGGTGATGGGGCTATGCGGAGAAGCGGGGGAGACGATCGACATCGTCAAAAAGCACCTCCACCAGGGCCATGAATTGGACCGCGATGGCCTGATCAATGAGCTTGGGGACGTCGCATGGTACCTCGCCGAAGCCTGCACTGCGCTCGACGTGAGCCTAAGCGAGGTGCTCGAGCGCAACATCGCCAAACTCAAGAAGCGCTACCCCGAGGGATTCGAAACCGAAAAGTCCGTCCATCGGGCCGAATAAGCCAGGGGGCTTGACAAGAAGTTTATAATGTCCGCGGCTATGATCATCAACACCGGACAGAGAACAGACATACCCGCCTTCTACGCCAAATGGTTCCACAACCGCATGAAGGAAGGCTTCGTGATGGTGAGGAATCCCTATTACCCGAACCTCGTCACGAAGTTTTCGCTATCGAAGGACGTGGTGGACGTGATCGGATTCTGCACCAAAAACCCCAAGCCGATGTTCCAATACCTGGATGATCTAAAAGGCTATGGGCAATTCTGGTACGTATCGATCACCGGATTCGATAAGGACATGGAGCCGAACGTGCCCTCGATCGATGAATCGATCAAGAGCTTCCGTTATCTTTCCTCGGCCGTCGGGCCGAACGCGATGGGCTGGAGATATACCCCGATCATCGTGAATGAGAAGTATACCGTCGAGCATCATATCGCGACCTTTTCCAAGATCGCAGAGGCGCTGAACGGATACACGTCCCTCGCGGTTTTCGGTTTCGTGGACCTCTATGACAAATTGAAACGGATCCATCCGGAAATCAAAGACGCCGAAGATGCAGACAAAATCAAGATCGCCTTGGCGTTCAAGGAGATCGCAAAAAAGAACAATATGGACCTGCGCCTATGCTCGAAGGAGAAGTGGCTGCGCGATTATGGGATCGACGTGGATGGCTGCATGAGGATCTCCGATTATGAGCACGCGATCGGGAACCAGCTGGACGTGAAGCAAAAGATGCAGGCAAGGCGCGGCTATTGCGCCTGCTACCTGAGCAACGATATCGGCAGCTATAACTCCTGCCTGCATTTATGCACGTATTGCTACGCTAACGGCGACCCCGAAGCGGTGAAGCGCAACTATGCCAAGCACGATGACGATTCGCCTTTGCTGATTGGCCGCATCGGG
>JAILKX010000027.1 GCA_024693415.1 Bacilli bacterium | reverse complement strand
TGGGTGCCCCAGCGGGACGGGGTGTTGACGCCGAAGATGAACGACTGGATGCACTGCTTGACCTCAGAATAGGAGAGGTGGTCGACGCGGACGAACGGGGCGAGGTAGGTATCGAAGGAGGAGAATGCCTGAGCGCCGGCCCATTCGTTCTGCATGATGCCGAGGAAGTTGACCATCTGGTTGCAAAGGGTCATGAGGTGCTTCGCCGGAGCCGAGGTGATCTTGCCGGGGACGCCGCCCAAACCCTGCTGGATGAGCTGCTTCAAGCTCCAGCCGGCGCAGTAGCCGGTGAGCATGGAAAGGTCGTGGATGTGGACGTCGGCGTTGCGGTGGGCATCGGCGATTTCCTTGTCGTAGACCTCAGAGAGCCAATAGTTGGCGGTGACGGCGCCGGAATTGGAAAGGATCAATCCGCCGACGGAATAGGTGACGGTGGAGTTCTCCTTGACGCGCCAGTCGGCGACGCGGAGGTAGGAGTCGACGACCTTCTTGAAGTCGAGCGAGGTGCTCTTGACCTGGCGGAGGGCGCTGTGCTTGCCGCGATAGTCCATGTAGCTCTTGGCGACATCGATGTAGCCGGTCTGGATCAAGACGATCTCGACCGCATCCTGGATGTCCTCGACGCCGATGGATTCGTTCTTCACCTTATCGTTGAAGACGCTGGTGACGCGGAGCGAAAGGAGCTCGAGAACGTCATTGGGGATTTCCTTGTGCTCGGCGGCGAAAGCGCGGCTTAGAGCGCTTTCGATTTTCTTGAGATCGAACGGTACGAGCGTCCCGTCCCTTTTGATGACTTGCAGCATGTTTCTTACCTCGAATTTACGTGATTTCCTGGGTCCTGAGGAGGGCTTCAAAAGCGACCTGCATCGGTTGATGCGGAGTCTATCAAGGATCCTCCCTCAGGCCTTGCGGACATTATGATAAATATCGAAGCGGAATTTTCAACCCCTTTGCTCACCTGCCTTTTCTATAGAAAAAATTGCCTATTGAAAATGAGAAAAAACCCGATGGGGTAAGACGCCATCGGGAAAACGAAATATTAATTAGTAGATTTGTGGGATATCTTTGGACGATTTTTCGAAATCTGGAATTAAAGAATTTTTGTCAGTGTCCAAATTTTCTAAGAGTATATCGATTGTTTCTTGAATTCTTAGGTTAAAGTTGACGATTAATGAACGAAGAATTGGAGAATTCCTTCATACCCTAGCGGCAGGTTCATGAAGAACTTGGCGAAGGAGAAGACGCTGTCGTCGCCCCAGCCGATCATGGTCTTGATGGAATCCATCATCGGGATCTCGAAGGTGAAGAGGATGCGGAACACAAGCGAAACGACCCAGAGAAGGCCTGCCGCGCGGATGACGCCGACCACCGCGCCGAGCAAACGGCCGATGAAGCCGGGCTTGTTGTCGTTCTTCTTGAGGTAGCCGGCGATGAACATCTGAACGATCCCGCCGATGAGGGCGACGAGGAGGTAGAGGGCGAGGAAGCCAAGGCCGGTGCAGATCGCGGAGATGGTGCCGTTGACGAAGGGCTCCGCCGCGACGACGGTTCCGGTCTCAGGGATGTTCAAAACGACGAGCTTGTCGAATGCCGAATGGATGAAGGCCGGGAGCCCCAATGCGTTGTAGATGTCGGTTCTGGTCGCTTCGTCGAGCAAGGTGACGCTCACCTCTTCGCCGCCGTAATCGACCTTCGAAAGGAAGTAGTCGTAAATCGGGTCGTGGAAGAGTCCTCCGACCCCGGTCGATTTGAGCATGAGGCCCACCGATTTGCACAGCGCGAAAGCGAGGGCGATCGCGATGGCTTGGAAGACGAGTTTCCAAAATTCGCGGGTGCCGCCGCGGAACAAGCCGATCAATACGAATATGCCGATAATTGCAATGTAGGCAATGCTTATCCAATCCATAATAATTCCCCTTTGCCCCTCTATTCTATAACGCGCCCCGCTCCATATTGAAAGATTTTTTACACTTTTAGCAATCTGTATTACCAAAAATTAAATTGAAATTTGGTGTAACGCACGCGAGCGCATCCTTTGTATAATAATTTCGTCATTAGGAGGTCATATCACACAATGGCAAAAAAGAAAAAGGGTAAACTCTGGGCTGAGTTTAAAGAATTCATCAACCGCGGCAACGCGTTCATGCTTGCCGTCGGCGTCGTCATCGGCGGTGCGTTCAGCGCTATCGTGAATGCGTTTGTCGGCATGCTAACGTCGCTCGCTACCTGGCCGGTTCCTGGAGGCTTGAAAGGTCTCGTCACCGTCCTTCCCGCCGTCACCGAAGCCCAAAAGGGCGCTGCCTTCCTTCCATCAGGCGCGACCGAAGCTATC
Source organism: Bacilli bacterium (assembly GCA_024693415.1). The sequence continues at coordinate 3,504 of JAILKX010000027.1, read as the reverse complement.
CATCGTCAGGCCTTTGCCATGGCGGACGCGAATAACATGGTCATCGAATTCGCCGCTGCCCAAGGCAAAACCATCACCATCGACGATGCTGACTTCATCCAGTGGAAAAACAGCTTGCTGAGCCTCTACGAACAGCACGGCACCACCTTCACCTCGAAGATGTCCGCCATCATCGACTGGGGCACCTTGATCAACGCAATCATCTCCTTCTTGATCATCGCGCTCGTCCTCTTCATCATCGTCAAGGTCGTCAACGCGGCCGCCGCGAAGAGGGCCGAACTCGAAGCCGCTCGCCTCGAAGCCTACTACCAGAAGCACCCCGAAGAGAGGCCGGTACCTCCCGAGCCGGGCGTTCCCGAGCCGACCGAAAAGGATATCCTCAACCAGATCCTTGCCGAGCTTAAGAAACAAAACGCCCCAAAAGCGGAATAGCTCCCTCATCCCACTAGCCCAAAACCCACTAAAGCGAATCCCTGGTGATTCGCTTTTTTCGTCTTCTGGCGTACAATTGCCCCATGCCAAGAAGTATTCAATTCGACAAGATCGAGAACTTCCGCGACTTAGGCGGATACGAATGCCGTTACGGCGAGACCCGTTTCGGCACCATTTACCGTTCGGCCAAGCTGAACGAAGCAAGCCCCAGGGACACGGAGAAGCTGAAAACCCTCGGCATCAAGACCGTCCTTGACCTTCGCGACGACCATAGCAAGGAAGCCTACAAGGACGTCACGAGGCAAATCGAGGGGATACGTCACATCGAATTGCCCGTGAACGGCAACGGCCGCATCTGCCACGAATACGACGATTACGTCTATTCCTACATCGAGATGCTCGAGGATCCCTATTCCGCGAGGAACATCTTCAAGGCGATCCTCCACGCCGATAAGCCGATGGTGATCCACTGCAACGCAGGCAAGGATAGGACCGGCGCATTCACGATGATCATATTGCTCCTCAATGGGGTCTCCTTCAAGGACATCAACGCCGACTACATGGCCTCCTTCCCCTATCTTGAGGACATGACCGCCGACACCCGCGCGAACCACAAGGAAGTCCCTGAGCTTTTGCTGACCCCAAATATCCAATTCCTTAGGGACGTGTATGCGTTATTCCTCAAAAAGTATGGTGATTTAGAATCCTACTTCGATGCGATCGGCCTAAGCGATGACGAGGTCAGATCCCTCTCGAGCATCCTAGGCAAAAGGGAGAAATCCTGCGGGGCCGTCGTCTTCTATAAGGGCAAGGTCCTCGTCGAGCACATGGCCATGGGCCACTTCTCCATCCCCAAAGGCCATGTCGAAGAAGAAGATAAGGACGAATTCGCCACCGCGGCCCGCGAAATCAAAGAAGAGACGGGCCTAGACGTCAAATTCCACAAAGATTTCCGCATCACCACCGACTATTCCCCTAAAGACGGAGTCATAAAGCAAGTCGTCTGGTTCATCGCCGTCGCTAGTTCCGACAAGGTCACCGTCCAGCCCGAAGAAGTCCAAGACGCCTATTGGATCTCCCCGGCCGACGCCATGATCGCCTTAAGCCACGACAGCGATCGCCAAGTCGTCCATCAGGCTTCCCTCTACGAAGCCGAGCATCACTTCGATTATTGATCTCCATGGGCCCCGCCCGAGCCTCACAGGCTGTCGGGGTGGGCATCCTTATCCCCCATTTATCACCAAAAAATCCGAACCATCGCTGGCTCGGATTTTTATGCATTTCTAAGCTATTTTAATCGCGTTTTGCGAGATTATTCGCCTTCGGCATGCCGATTTTCTTCTTCGGGAGCCTCTTCTTCGGCCGGCTCTTCCGATGGCTCTTGCTCCTCTTCCTTGGCTTCGCGTTCCGCCTTGGTTTCGGGCGCCTCTTCAGGGGCCTCGGCGCTATCTAACTGCATCATGTTCGGGACGGCCATGATGGCGTAGATGACGTAAATCGCGGTGAGCGCAAGGCTGATGTCGCCCAAATCGGCGGGGGTGCCGCTCAATAGGAAGAAGGTGGAGAGAATCAAAATCAAAAGGAACAGGATGCCGAAAAGTTTCGTGCCTTTGATGAGGATATCGCTCCTCGCGAAACTCGAGATGGCATACAAGGTCGCGAATCCTAAGGAGACGACCATGGCGATGATCGCGATGGTCCATCCGGTGGGGGACAAGGCGCCGTTGGCCTGAATGACGGCAACCAGGTAAAGCGTGAATTCCACGAGCGGAAAGGCAACCACGGAGATGAAGTCGAGGATCTTTTTTCCGCTCCCGAGCTTATCGGCGGCGACGATGTTGAGGATTCCGTAGGCGATGTAGAACGCAGCGAATACGACGGCGATGATGGCTAAAGCGAGCGTTCCGCCAGTCGTCTGCATGAAGTTAAGGTAATAAAGCAGCAGGAACGCGCCCAGGGTAATCGGCAAAAAAGGCTTAAGGATCGCTTTGTACTTGTTCATATGATGAACCTCCCTTGTTTGTCCTATGATAGCAATTGTCGCCAATACGGCAAGACTGTTTGTTGTTTCGAATCGATGAAAAGGGCTTCGATTGACGAGGCGAAGACCCACAATTATTGCTTTTTGCCATATAAATATGGCGTTGTGTTCCGTTTTTCCATGAATTTTCTAGATTTATCTCGCCGAAAAGATAAAATATCAAAAAGAGCCAATATCAAGGAGAGAGAATCATGGCAGACAAGAAAAAGGTTTATCACGTTGCGAAGCGCGCCGAAGACAACAAGTGGACCATCAAGTTCGCTGGCGGCGAAAAGGTCATCAAGCTTTGCAACACCAAGGAAGAAGCGCTCGCTTTCGCGAACCAGCTCGCCGAGAACCAGGGCGGCATCGTCCAGTTCCACGCTTCCAAGGGCGCCAAAAAAGGCAAGATCGTCAAAGCCTAAGCTTTCCATTTGAAACCAATCTTAAGAGGGTTGTTTTTGGGTCGAAAACCAATACACGTCCTCAACGGATTGGTTTTTTCTTTGCCATGAAAAAACGCCGACATCTCAGTCGACGTATACATCTTCGTAGGAGTCGAATTTCTCCTGGCACTCGGGGCTAGGATCATCGTAATGCTTCGACATATCGATGATGACCTCCTCGGGAACCCATTTATCTTTCGACCTCTGTTTGTTCCTTTCGAGGCACAGGGAGTAGTCATGAAGCTTCAGCAGCACGAGTTCGTAGCGGTCGAAGCCCTTGATCTCGTCGGCGAAGTACATCCGCCTGTCGTCGTAGAGCATCGTGGTGTCGAGCATGACGGTCAGGTTATCGACGGATTTGAGCAGCCTCTTGGATTGGCGGACCATCTCTTCGTAGATGATCGTCATGTTCCGTTCCGGTGGGAATTGGCGGTAGGAGCCGAAGAGATTCCTTCTGAGTTCGTCGGCGGCGATTACGTGGACGTTCTCCTTGGGGTGGCGATTGGCGTAATCGCTACAGAAGGTTGACTTTCCGATGGCCGCGGGTCCGCATACCAGAATTAGTTTCTGCATGAGGCTATTCTAATCACGTAAACATGGCTTTGC
>JAILKX010000002.1 GCA_024693415.1 Bacilli bacterium | reverse complement strand
GGGGTGGCCGAACCTAAGACGACCTTGGCGCCGAAATGCTTGCAGCGCATGATGGCGACTTCCCTTGCATGGTAATAAGGAGAGCCGTCTTGCTTATAAGATTCGACATGTTCCTCGTCGAGGATGATGAGACCGATGTTCTTTAGTGGAGCGAAGATGGCGCTGCGGGCACCGACGACGATCTTGGCGTCACCGCGAGCGATGCGACGGTATTCGTCATATTTCTCCGCCGGGGTCAATTCGCTGTGGAGAATGGCGATGTTCTCCCCGAATCTGCGCGAGAAATATTCCACCATGATAGGTGTCAATGAAATCTCGGGAACGAGCATCAGAACATTCTTGCCAGACCCGAGGCATTCCTCGCTGAGTTTCAGATAGACTTCGGTCTTTCCAGACCCCGTAACCCCCTGGAGAAGAACGACTTCTTTGGGTGAGGAGAGGATGTCGGAAACGGCCTTTTGCTGCTCGAAGGTCAGCTCTCGAGGCTTCTGTTCCTTTTCGTATTCCGGGAGGATGTAGCGGTCTTTTTCTTGCTTGAAAAAACGAATTCTACCCTTTTTTGCAAGGTTTTCGATGATAGTTTGCGTACCTGCTTCCTTTTTGAGGACGGGGGTATTGGCCGCGATGAGGCGGAGGGCTTCCTTCTGTTTGTCGGTGAGTCCCTCCTCGTTAGCGTCCACGAGCTCTACATAGGTATCATAAGCGATCTTGGGGCCGCGGAGGGCGGAGACGGATGGCTTTAAGGATGCGGGAAGCATCGTCTGCAAAACGGAGACGATCGGGGCGAGATAATACTCGCTTACCTCATGCGATAATTTTGTCAATTCATCATTGAGCAAAGGCTCCTCGTCAATCAGTGAAACGATGAAGGAAAGACGGTACCCGTATTGGGCGCTTAGCTCGTCTTGGGTCTGGCTGGATTCCATGACCTCGACGATGTATCCCATGATCTTTTGGTGATGGAATTCGACCAGGGCGCGACAACCGGGACGAGCCGATTTGTCCCCATCGTACAAATAAGAAAAAGGACGGTCGAGCGACGTCTTTCCATGTTGAACGTAAATCGAGAGGACTTGCACGTCCTTAATTATATGCGGGAAATCGGGTAAAACTACCCCCGCGCCCGCAGGATAATATCGCGGATTTCGCCCGCGGCGCGTTCGACGCTGTCATTGGAAACAACGTATTTGTAATTGGCGGCCAGTTTCATTTCCTCGGCGGCCTTGGCCATACGCTTTTGGATGGAGGCTTCGGTCTCGCTCTTGCGACCGCGGATGCGCGCTTCGAGTTCCTCCAAAGAAGGCGGAACGAGGAATATGGAGACGGCGTCGGGGCACTTGGCCATGACTTGTTTGGCGCCGTTGGTTTCGATTTCAAGCAGGACGTCGATACCCTGGTTTCGATAAGACTCGACGATATCCCTGGGGGTCCCGTAACGATTATTGACAAATTCGGCCCACTCCAGAAGGTTTCCTTCATCGATCTTGCGCTGGAATTCTTCGGGCGTGACGAAATAGTAGTCCTTTCCGTCGACCTCGCCTGCACGTGGAGCGCGTGTAGTCATAGAAATGGAATAGTAGAAAGAGAGATTAAAATTCTCGAGGATGTATTTCCGCACGGTCCCCTTGCCCACGCCGGATGGGCCGGAGAGAATGATGAGCAGGCCTTTTTTCATTTGACAAATTTTATGTAACTGTCCATTGGATTTCAATATGCTTTCGGGCAATCTTTCGGATGATTTGTAACTTTTTCGGGCCCGGGTTCCTATCTCCCGTAGGGACGGGATGCTATAATCGCCCCATGGCACTTCGCAGCAAACAGATCCGTCTGATCGCCGAATACCTGGCCTCGTATCGCGGGGCGAGGGTCAGCAAATGGAGCCAAGTCGACAAGGCCGCCTTTTCCTTTAGCCTCGGGCGCGATCTCTATTTGACGTTGAACCTAGATAACAGGGACCCCTGCTTGTTCTTAGGCGAAGAGGAGGCCGGGCGAAATATCTCCACCCCGCTTTCAGCGATGCTAAGGAAAATGCTTTCCGGAGCCAGCATCAAAGAGGTCACCCAGGAAAACCATGACCGCGTCCTCCGCCTCAGTTTCAACGCGACCAACGAGGTCTATGAGCCCATCGTCCTCCACCTCGTCGCGGAGCTCATTCCCACGAAGGCCAACCTCGCCCTTCTCGACGAGAACGACCGCATCCTCGCCTGTCTTAGGTCCAACACCATCCTCGACCCGCGTCCCATCTTCCACGGGATTACGTATACCCCTCCCCTACAAAAGG
>JAILKX010000205.1 GCA_024693415.1 Bacilli bacterium | reverse complement strand
GGCGGCATATGGGCCCTGCCGGTCGCGTGGTAACGTATCGCGGTCAGGATCGCTTCGTCTTGGATGCCGAACTTTTCTTTGGCGATGCGCGCCCCGGCGAATTGGTGATAGGTCCATTCGGGCATCTTGTCCGCCAATTCGGGGAATTCTTCTTCGAGGATGGCCTTCGCTTCTTCGTTAGGCACGTTCTTCCCGCAGTCATGGAGAAGACCAGCGATATAAGCCCCTTGGGGATCGTCGAGGCGGCTCTTCACCGCGATATGGTAAGAAAGAACGGCGACCGACACGGAATGGGCGAGGCGCTTGGCCCCGATGAGCTTTTTAAGCTCGGCCATGTAATAGAGGCCATGCTTTTCGATGTATTCGCGGACGACGATGGGGATGTCCGCGCTTTGGAGGGAGCGGACTTGCGAACTGGAGACGCTTCCAGCCCCGTCATAGTCCAAACGCTGCATATGGTATTTGGCCAAGATGGCGTCATCGAGCTCGATGCCGGGCCGGCTGACGTATAAAGGCGTCGCCAATGCGGCGCATTCATCGGGCTTCTCCCATTCGGGGAATGTGTTGACCGAATCGGCCCCGATGAGGAAATAAAGATGCATCTTAGGGTATTTCTTTTTGAAAAAGCGGAGCGTATCGACCCAGTAATGGACATCGGGCTTCTCATCCAACTCGACCTTGGAAATGGAGAAAGCCGGGGAACCATCCGCCTTGATTGCCGCTTCTAGCATAGCTAGGCGGTCGGCTGCGGACACCTCGGGGTTCTTCCAACGCGGCTTGGCGTTCGGGACGAAGATCACTTCGGCGTTCATCCTTAAAGAAGCCGCCCTCGCGATGCGGAGGTGGCCATTATGGACAGGATTGAACGAACCGCCGAAAAGGATGAGGGATTCCATTTACGCCTTTTTGTCCTCTTTCCGGGTGGGGATTTCGATTTTGGGGTGCTTTTTGGACCGGCGATAGAGCACGATGACGCGGCCAATGACCTGCACCGCTTCTGCCCCGAGCTTCTCCTCGAGTTCCTTAGCGAGGTCCTTCGCCTCGACCGCGGCGGTCTGCAATAGGCCGACCTTGATGAGCTCGCGGGCTTCTAAGGCTTTGTCCAATTCGTCAAGAAAAGCGGCATCGGGGTCTTCTTTCCCAAGCAGATAGCGATGGGAAATCCCATTCGCGAGGCTTTTCAGATAGGCTTTTTGATACGGCCGGAGCATTACTCGCCCTTCTTAGCCCTGATTTTGGAACGGCTATGGTAGAGGGAGACTCCCTGTGGAAGGAAGATGCGGAACTTCTGCTTCTCGCCGGAGAAGGAGAACCAACCGAGGCCTTCGAAGCCGATGTCGCGGGAGCCTTCTTCCTCGACTTCGATTTCATAGGCGACGTATTGCTTGGGATCGGACCAGTCGCGGTTGAGGCTCGGGCGGAGGAAGGAAAGGATGCCTTCTTTCGCGCGGCCTTTGCTCACGTGCAGCTTGTCGGAGACATAGACCTTGATCGGGGTGCGGGGCGAGCCTTCGAGAAGCTCAACGCGGGCATAGGTCTCAAGGGCAAGCGCATCGCCCGGATACATGACGTAAGGGCGGGCCTTCACCGCGGTGGAGGGTAGGATGCACTTGGTGTATTCGGTTCCGCCGACGGCGGAGACGATGTTGTTGTCGACGGGAAGCCCCGGGGTGTCATAGATGCTGCTGGAGGAATCAAGCGGGATCTGCATGACGGGCAAAGAGGTGCCCGGGTAGTTCTTCGTAACGACGGAGGAATAGGTCTTGTTCTGGTAGGTGCGGAGGAAAGACGAAGTGAACAGCGTCTTGCCCGAGCCGATCGAGCCGATGAGATAGACATCGTGGCCCATGCGGCGCTTCTGGATCTCCTCGACGAGCGGGCCGATGTCGGCGAAGGTGGTCAGCGAGGTGAGCCAGACGTCTTTCGCCTTGACGGAGAGGCGGGCGACGCGGAAACGGTGGGCGACGTATTCGCGCAGCCACTCATCATCCGCGCTCGGCGGGAGCAAATCGCGCTTATTGGCGACGACGAGAATGTTGTTGTTGGAAAGGATCTCCACCGCATCCGTCGGGAAGGAAG
>JAILKX010000167.1 GCA_024693415.1 Bacilli bacterium | reverse complement strand
CGCGGGAAGATCTATGAGGCGATCGACAAGTACGCGGCCATCAGGGCCTTGCGCGCGATCGACCGCTCGGACGTCGCGGTTTTGGTGATCGATGCCTCGACCGGCATCATCGATCAGGATCGCCACGTCGTCGGATATGCGCTTGAGGCGCACAAAGGGATCGTGATCGTCGTCAACAAATGGGATTTGGCCCAGAAGGGGCAGACCCAGGAATCGTTCACCGAGGAGATCAGGTCGCGCTTCAAGTTCGTCGACTTCGCCCGCGTGATCTATGTGTCGGCGAAGACCGGCAGGGACGTCGACGAGATCCTCCCGGCCATCAAGCAGGCCCATGAATCGGCGAGCCGCCGCATCCCGACCTCGGTCCTGAACCAGATCATCCTGGACGCCCAGAACATGAACCCGACCCCGGAGTTCAACCACGGCCGGCTCAAGATCATGTATTCGAACCAGGTCGCGGTCAATCCGCCGACGTTCGTCATGTTCTGCAACGACCCGCATTTCGCCCATTTCTCCTACACGAGGTATTTGGAGAACAGATTGCGCGACAGCTTCGACTTCACCGGCACTCCGCTCCATATAATCTATCGTCAAAGAAAGTAGTTTATCGGCATTTTTAGTCGAAATCTATACAATGACAATAAAAGGCGCTAAAACATTAGGCGCCTTCTTTTTGACTTGAGCATGTAAGCGCTAACCTTCTTTTTTATCGAATTTGTAAAATAAAACTTGAAATTCAGCCGATGCCATGCTAGTTTTTAGTCAAATAATCAGCAATAGGAGGAAATTATCCATGAACAAAGCTGAACTTATCGCCGCCGCCGCCGCCAAGGCAGAAGTCTCCCATCGCGACTCTGAGGCCGTTGTCAACGCCGTCCTCGAACTCATCGAAGAAAAGCTCGTCGCTGGTGAAGAAGTCAAACTCTCTGGCTTCGGCATCTTCGAGCGCAAGGGCCGCGCTGCCCGCACTGGCACCAACCCGTCCACCGGCGCCAAGATCGAGATCCCTGCCTCGAACACCATCGGCTTCAAGCCTTCCAAAGGCCTCAAAGAGAAGCTCAACTAATTAGCTTTCTTATCTAAGCCACACAAAGGTCGCCCGTCGGGCGGCCTTTTTTGATAGAATGATTCCATGCTTCCCCCTTCTTTCGTCGAACTGTCCGCCCTCTTCGAAGCCAACGGCTTCTCCCTTTTCGTGATCGGCGGCACCTCCCGCGACATCCTTTTGGGGATCGACCCGCTCGATTTCGACTACGTGACCGACGCCACCCCAGAAGAGGAGAAGGCCTTCTTGCCGGACGCGAGATACGACTTCGCGAAATTCGGATCGGTCAAGATCTTCAAGGGTGGGATCGAGATCGATATCACGACCCTGCGCGAAGAAGGCGAATACCGCGATTATCGACACCCGTCCTACGTGAAATTCATCAAATCCCCGGAAATCGATTCGCGGAGGAGGGACTTCACGATCAACGCCTTATATATAAATAAGGATGAGCAAGTCCTCGATTTCCATGGCGGACTCGAAGACCTGAAGAGCAAGACCATCCGCTTCATCGGCGACCCCGATGCCCGCATCAAGGAGGACCCGCTTCGGATCCTGCGCGCATATCGCTTCAAGAAGAGGCTCGAGGGTTTCCATTTCGACCCGGAGACCGAAGCGGCATTGATCCGCAACGAGGGGCTACTAGAGAAACTAAACCCCGCCAAAGTGAAAATGGAGAAGGAAAAGGAGTAGAATATCATCGTTTATGGACAGCAATTTCACCGGGCTCGAAGCGATTGACTTCCGCTACCTGCTCCTCGACCTATACAAGCAAGTCGGACTGAGCGAGAACGAACTCGCCGTCCTTTTGATGACCGACCATCTTCTGAGGCAGGGCAATGACCTCGTCACCGCCGACCTCCTTTCCCTGAAGATGAACCTGAAGGTGAAGGAAATCGACGCGATCCTCGCCCAGCTCGTCAAGCGCGAGCTCCTCTCCTATGAGACGACCAAGGATAAGCTCCGCACCTCCGTCGAGCCTTTGAAGAAGAAGCTCTACAAGCTCTTCCAGCTTCAGATGGCCAAGAACAACCAGAACCTATTGTCGGCGGACCGGGCCGAGATCTTGTCGCGCCTATACAGCTATTTCGAGCAGCGCCTCAACAGGACCCTAAGCCCCATTGAGAACCAGACCATGTCCAAGTGGCTCGACGACGCTTATAGCGAGGAGGACATCAAAACCGCCCTCGAGACCGCGATCGCCACCAACAAGAAAAATTTCAAGGCGATCGACCGCGCCTTAAGGACCTCGCGCCGCCGCGACGACATCGCCCTAGAAGGGGTATCGGGCGTAAGCGATTCCTGGAACGCCGACATCGAGCGCACCATCGAGATCGCCAAGACCAAGTGGGTGAACAATGACGGCGAATGACGCGCGCATCGCCGAGCTTCTAAACGAGTTGCTTCCTGACGCTAGATGCGCCCTTAATTTTGAGACGCCTTTCCAGTGCGTGGTGGCCGTCGCGCTTTCCGCGCAGACCACCGATAAGAGCGTAAACGATGTCACGCCTGCCCTCTTTTCCCGTTTTCCCGATGCCAAATCGATGGCGAATGCCGACATCGAGGAGATCGAAAACCTCATCATGAGGCTAGGACTATACAAGAACAAAGCCCGCAACCTTTTGGCGATGGCGAAGATCGTCGACGAGAAATACGGCGGCGAGATCCCGAATTCCCGCGAGGCCCTGACCGCGCTTCCTGGGGTCGGCATCAAGACATCGAACGTGGTGCGGGCCGAATGCTTCGGCGAGCCGGCGATCGCGGTGGACACCCATGTCGCGCGGGTCGCGACGCGCCTCGGCTATTGCAAAAAGGGCGAGGACCCCGTCAAGATCGAGGCGATCCT
>JAILKX010000125.1 GCA_024693415.1 Bacilli bacterium | reverse complement strand
AGCGGGGACGTGTCATCGTCTTGGCTCCAGGAGGAGCTCGTCTTCATAGACGAATTCCCGATGGACATCGAGATCAAAAGGAGGCACGCGTTCCGCTACGTCGAGATCTACGTCGTCGACACGAGCAACAAATACCAGGTGGCGTTATCGAACATCCATTGCATCGCCGTGAGCTCCGCCGATTATAGAAACGTCCCGCCGCTAGAGATAAAGGACGAGATGCTTAAGCGCATCGATGAGGTTTCCCTCCGCACCATGCACGAATGCATGCAGACCGTCTTCGAGGACGGCCCGAAGAGGGATCGCCGCCTCTGGATGGGCGACTTCCGCCTGCAGGCCCTAGGCAACTACGCGACCTTCAAAAACGCCGACCTCGTCAAAAGATGCCTCTACCTCTTCGCCGGATCGACCGTGAACGAAGGGAAGGTGGGCGCATGTCTATTCACCTCGCCCAAGGTCCAAGTCGACGACACGGTCCTCTTCGATTACAGCCTCTTCTTCGTCTCGACCCTCAAGGAATATTATGATTTCTCGGGCGACAAGGAGACCTTAAGGGACCTCTTCCCGACCGCCAAGAAGCAGATTGAATTGTCATTAGCCAACATCGACGCCAACAACGTCGTCATCGACCACGATTACTGGTGGTGCTTCCTCGATTGGGAGAAGCGCCTCAATAAGCAAGCCGGCGCCCACGCGATCTTCATCATCGCATTGAAGGACGCTAGGGCGATGGCCATGGATCTCGGCGAAGACACCTCTTGGTACGACTCCGCGATCTCCCTCTACGCCGAGTCGGCCCTCAAGCACCTATATAATAAGGAAAAGGGATTCTTCGTCTCTGGAGGGAAAAAGCAAATCTCCTGGGCATCCCAGATCTGGTTTGTCCTAGCCGGCATCCTCAGCAAAGAAGAAAATATCTCCCTTCTGAATCGGATGGAAGCAAGCGAAGAAGCGGTGGGCATCATCACCCCGTTCATGCACCATTACTATGTGGAGGCCCTCCTCGAATGCGGCATGAAGGAAAAGGCAATCGAGGTCATCAAGTCCTATTGGGGCGCGATGGTCAACGACGGAGCCGACACCTTCTACGAGCTCTTCGATGAGAATGACCCCAAAGCCTCCCCCTATGGCAATTACATCATCAATTCCTTCTGCCATGCTTGGAGTGGCACCCCCTCATACTTCATCAGGCATTACCTGAAGTAACCCAAATAACCCACAACCATAGACGCCCTAACCCGGCGTCTTTTTCAACGCAATATCGATACATGTCCCCGCCATCTTTATCCATGGGTGTCGCCCGAGCTGCCCTGCAGCTGTCGGGGTGGCCGCCGCGCTTGCGGACACGTTATGTCCTCTTGCGGACACAGCGTGTCCTTTTTGGCCCGAATTTGAATACACGTCCCTCACGGAATGGTTCTTAGAGGAGGACAAACTATGGCCCATGTTGGGCGATATGGCTCTTAGCCGCGGCGGTCACCCAGCAGACCGCTCCCGCTCATCTCGGGCGACGCCCAGTGGGACGAAAAAGCCACCGCTGGTCAGGACGGTGGCTCTAGGCTATATGCCTATTAGGAGGTGGATCAGTCGAGTTTCTTCTTCGGGAAGATTCCGAAGATCGCTAGGCCGGAGAGGACGACGGTGGCGCCTAAGGCGACTCCGAAGCCGATCTCAAGGGCGCGGAGGGTGATCTGCCAGGCCGGGGTGAGGACGACGTAGGTGGAGCCTGCGACGTCGCCGTTCATGGCGTTGGAGTGGGCGACGGTGTAGAGGATGCGGTGGGCGGATTCGCGCATATTCCAGGCGAGCTTGCCGTATCCTTTGCCGGGGCCATAGGTCTCGATGTAGGAAGCGACCGCATCAGCGTCGAGGTTGCCGTCGGGGAGGTCTTCGCCGGAGTAGATCGTCGAGCCGAGGGTGACGATCGCGGCGGCGGAGGACCAGTAGTCGGTGACGGCGATGCCCCTCATGCCGATCTCGGTGCGGAGGTAGTCGTGGCAGAGGGCGTCATTGGCGTAGTTGCAGACGACGCCGAGGCGGTTCATGGAGGTCATGACGCACATGGAGTCGGCCTTTTCGATCGGACGGCGGAAGGCTTCGAGATAGTTCTCGCGGGCCGCCTGTTCGTTGACCCAGGTGCAGACGCCGGAGCGGTTGGTCTCCTGGTCGTTGAAGGCGAAGTGCTTGTTGTAGACGTAGCAGCCGTGGTCCTGAAGGCCTTCGATGACGGGGGTGACGATCTCGCCGATCAGGATCGCGTCTTCGGAGTAGTACTCGAAGGTGCGTCCGCCATAGGAGGAGCGGTGGACGTTGGAGCAGGGGCCATAGAGTCCGGAGTAGCCGGCCCAGAGGGCGTCTTCGCCCATGGCGTCGCCCATTTCCTTGGCGAGCTCATGGTTCATGGTCGCCGCGACGATCGGGTTGCAGGGGTAGCAGGTCGGGGTGCGCTTGTCGTCGGCGCTGATGCCGGACTTGCGGGCGAGGCCGTTGGCGCCGGCGGCGTAGGCGTCGGTGAGGCCGACGGGGCCGTTGGAGTCGACGGTGAGCTTCTTGCCGATCGAGTTGAGCTGGACGGTGGAGCGGAAGCCCTGGCTCACGAGCTGGACGGTTTCGGCGTAGGTGAGCTGATCGAGGAGCTTGTCCCACTTCGGGTCATCGTAGGCGATGTCGTTGCCATCGTCGTCGAAGGCGAGGTCGATGAGCTTGTAGAGGGTGCCGGAATCGTAGGTCGGATATTCGACGTCATCGGTCGGGACGGCCATCTGGTTCATCTCGGCGAGCATGGTCGCGTTGAGTTTGAGATGGGCGTAGTCGGTCGGGTAGGTGCCTTCCCAGTCGTTGCGGGAGAGCCAGGTGACGGAGTTGTCGCCGCGGTTCTCATACTTGTTGGGATCGGCTTCGTCGAAGAGGTTGGTGATTGGGTTGCCGGTGTTGGGATCCTTGGAGTAGGTTTCGGCGTCGAAGGCGAGGTGGAAGCTCTTGGCGAGGTCCTTGTCGCCTTCGGAGGTCATGCCGTCGGCAGTGGTCTTGCCCTTGGCGGCGAGGATGTTGTTGGCCGCTTCGTGGGCGTCGCTTGCGACGGTCAGGTAATAGTCGCCTTCGTCCAAGATATAGGTCTTGGCCTTGTTGGCGTCATAGGAGGCGAAGTCGCGCTCATCGACGGTGACGGTCACGGTTTCGGACTTGGTGGGCTCGATGAGGCCGGTCTTGCCGAATCCGATGAAGTCGACCGCGGATTTCTCGATGCCGTTGGTGACGTCGTATTCGGTGTAGGGCTTCTGGACGTAGACTTGGACGGGCTCTTTGCCGGCGACGGTGCCGTTATTGGTGACGGTGACCGAGACGGTGTAGGTGCCGTCGTCGTTAGACTTGGCCGAGAAGTCGGAATAATCGAACTCGGAGTAGCTGAGGCCGTATCCGAAGGGATACTTGACGACGTCGTTATAGGAGAAGGTACCGACGTTAGCGCGGGCAAGGACGGTGTCCTCGTAGCGGGTTTCGGTGTACTTGTAGCCGACGTAGATGCCTTCCTGATAGGTGACGGTGCTCGCGTAGCTCATGAAGCTGCGGCCCGGTTCGAGGAGCTCGCCGGCGTTGTCGAAGAGGTAGCTGCCGAAGTTCTTCATGACCGGGTTATTGGCGATCGGGTCGATGAAGTAGGTGTCGGGGAGCGAACCGGAGGGGTTGGCCGCGCCGGTGAGGATGTTGGCGACGCCGCCGAGTCCTGCATGGCCGACGGAACCGATCCAGAGGGCGCTGTCGATGCCATAGGCGTCGTTGTCGAGGAAGGAGCAGTCGATCGGGTTGGCGGAGTTGATGAGGACGATGATCCTCTTGAAGGTGTTGCCATCCTTCTGGTCCTTGAGGCCCACGAGGGTCTTCTTCTCGAGGTCGGTGAGCTGGAGGTAGTCGCCGTTGGTGGCCTTGACGGAGTTGGCGGAGGTGCCGGTCGGCATATCCATGCCCTCGCCGCCGACCCTCGAGATCACGAAGATCGCGGCATCGCCATAGGTGGCGAAGGTGCTGGAGTTGGCGGCTTTGACGTCATCCCAGTCGGCGCCGCGCGGATCGAGGCCGCTGACTTCGCCGTAGACGTTCGGGATGATCCAGTTCATCGAATAGGTCCTGCCGTTATCCTTCTTGGTGGATTCGTACCAATCGGTGACGGTCGGGTTGACTTCGAGGCCCTTGTCGTTCATCGCGGACTCGAAGGTCTCGGCGGTCGAGGTATCGACCGATCCGGAACCGGTGCCGGAGTAGACGGGGTCGACGCTTCCGACGCCGAAGAGGGTGACCTTGCGGTTGCCTTCGGTGAGCGGGAGGGCGTTGTTGTCGTTCTTGAGGAGGACGGCGCCTTCTTCTTCGACCCTGCGGGCGATGTCGCGGCCGTTGTTCATGACGTCGTCGAGGTTGTCGAATTTCGATTTGTAGTATTCGGTGTCGAGCTCGCTCGCGTTCTCGGGCGGGATGACCTTCATCGTGTCAGCGTGAAGGAATTTGTTGATCTGGCCCTTGTTCTCCATCGCGATCTTGGTCCCGACGGCGGTGATGCCGAAGAGGGATGCGGTGGCGACGAAGAGGATTCTGTAAGTGTTCTTTAGTGCGCCCATTTTATTCGGCCTCCTTTTCTAGCTTCTCGCCGCGGGTCTGCGGGAGGAAGAAACTGACGATCGTCATCACGAAGACGAAGATCATGAGTCCGGCGACGAAGAAGAGCGTGGTCCTCATGTCCTGCTCCTCGATGTTGGCGAAGACGACGGAGGCGTGGTAGTAGATGCGGTAGATGTAGCATACCAGCGCGACGAGTCCGCAGGCGAAAACCCCATAGGGGGCGTATTTCTCCATCTTGGTGAAGCCGCCGACGACCGTGAGGACGAGGGGGAGCAGCAGCAAGACGAAGGCGAGCCAGCTGATGACCGGCTCATTGTTGTTGGCGCGGTAGGAACCGTAGACAACAGCATAGATGATGGCGGTGATCAGTGCGATCACGCCGGTGGCGAGGGATACGTAGAACCCGACGCCTTTGTTGTGGAAGAAGTTTTTGATCATTCCTTTTCCAGGCCTTTCTATAGATGATTTACGCGCGCATCTATTCGGCGGAGCTTAGGCCTTGTTTGGGTTCTAACGAATTCCTTGCTCGGCTATCGCGCTTTGTGGAAGCGCTTTCTAAGATCGCTCAAAAGATACTATCTTTATGGTTTCCGATAGCTTTCGTTTGCGTAACTCGGCGTCGAGTTTTCGTAATTAGGAATTGTCGGGAAGGGGGAAGACGAAGTCGATCGAGAAGGTTCCGTTCTCGCATTTGATCGCCATTTCCCCGCCGTATTTCTCGGCGATCCTCTGCATGGATTTCATGCCGAAACCATGCGTGTCGTCGTCGTTTTTCTTGGTGGTTTTCGGGACGCCGCCTTCGAAACTCGGCTTATCGGCGACGTAGTTTTCCTCGTGGAGGAAGAACATGTTCCCGACGTTGCGCCCGCTTAAGGCGATGGTCCGCTTTTCCTTGTCCTCGAACTTCTGGGCCGACTCAAAGGCGTTGGAGAGGAGGTTGCCGAAGAGGGAATAGATGTCCATCTCGTCCATGAAATCGATCGCCTTGCCCTCGAGGAAGCAGGTCATGGTGATGCCCTCGGCCTCGCACTGCAGGAGCTTCTCGCGCAGGATCACGTCGAGGACCTCGTTTCCGGTCTTGAGGGAGGAATCGTAGATCATGATCTCGTGCTCGAGTTCCTTGACGAAGGCTTCGTTGTCGCTCGTCTTAAGCGCCCTGATCTGATGCTTCAGGTCGTGGCACTTGATGTTGATGAGGTCGATGTTGCGCTTGCTGAGCTCGTATTGCTCCTTCTGGGTGTGGAGGAGTTCGCGGTAGGCGTCGGCTTCGGCGTGGGTCTTGTCGGATTCCCATAAGCCGAAGAAGAGGAGGAGCAATAAGGAGCAGCTCACGATCGCGTAGAACGAGAAGCCGATCCGCGTGAGGTCGTTGGTGGATGGCAGGTCGTTATTGAGGCGGTAGAGGCCGATGCAGATGACGATGACGATGCTGGAGGCCGCGACCTTTTTCTTGGTATTGCCTTCGTATGGGTTCGCCTTTTCGCCGGATTTGATGTTGCAAATCGCGGTCGCGGCGACCGCAAGGAACATGCACGATGTGCGGACGAGGATCACGAGCCAATCCGGGGCGCCGGCGTTAGTGAGCCCGACGTTTATGAGGGCGAAGATGTTGTAGGCGATATGCTGGCTCGCGAAGGACGCGGCGGCGATCAAAAAGACCGTGCTGGTCTTGGCTTTGAAGCAAAGTTTGAGGACGAAGAAGGTCATCGCGTAGATCGCGAAGAAGAAGACGAAGCGGAAGATGGTCTGCCGGTAATCCCATTCGGCTTCCTGCCCGTAATGGAACTCTGACCCGGTGATGAGTTTGAAGAAAACCTCGACCGTGACGACGGTCAATAGCTCAAGGAGCCCGAAGGCGATGAAGCGGAAATAGAAATACTCGCTCCGCTTGAGCCGGAAGGCGAAAAGGAATCCGAATGCCAGGAACTCGAGGGCCATGAGCGGGGTGGCCATCCAGGAGTTGTAGAATTCGAGCATCCTATTTCGTTCCTCCGTAATAGAGGGCGAGTTCGCCTAAGAACGCCTTGCGCTTCCCTTTGGAGATCGGGAGCTTTTCCTTGCCGACGATGACGTCGGTGCCCTGGATTCCCTTGACGTGCTTCAGATTGACGAGGTAGCAGGCGTTGGCGAATGCGAAATGGTGGGGGATGAGCTGTTCGCTCGCGCTCGACAAAGACCCCCAGGTGACGATCTCCTTGTCGAGGAGATGGTAGACGAGGCTATGGTTTCTGACCTCGACGTAGAGGATGCTGTTCACCTCGACCATCTGGACGTTGCCCTTCCGGTTCAAGGTGATGGTGTTGTCTTTGGTCTGATGGGACAGTTCGTTGAAGATGCGGCCGAACTTGAGCTCCATCGCCGGGTAGCTGAAGGGCTTCAGGATGAAATCGAAGGCGTTCACGGAATAGCCCTCGATCGCGAATTGGGCGAGGTTGGTCGCGAAGACGATCACGACATGGCTATCCCGGTCGCGGATCTTCTTGGCGGCCTCCATCCCCGACATCCCCGGCATCTCGATGTCGAAGAAGATGACGTCGGCGTCGCAGGCGTAGGATTCCAAAAAGTCGAACGCATTGGAAAAATGCTGGATCTGAATGTCGATCTGACGCGAAGAGGCGTATTGATTGAGATAATCCTTCAGGGTTTCCGCCGCCGAGAGGTCATCCTCCAGTATGCGAATCTTAAACATATATTATTAAATAAAGATTAAGCCATGGCGCGCGCGAAGACAAAGAAAGATTTTGCCACTGAGGCGAAAAATGCGAAAAACACAAAGGCAAAATTACATGATTTTCATATCGTTATTATTACGATATAAGAATAAGAACGGGTGGTGCGCGGTTTTAAATCGCAATTGAGCGCGAGTGGTGCGCCGCATAGAAAAAGCCTGCTTGGAGGTCCAAACAGGCAGAGATTTAAGCGAAATCGAATCAATATCCGGGCTTGCCGAGGAGGTGGAACATGTTCTTCTTGTAGACCTCAACGCCGGGCTGGTTGAACGGGTTGATGCCATTGAGGTAGGCGCTCATGGCGCAGGCCCTCATGAAGAAGTAGAGCAGTTCGCCGAGGGTGGTGGCATCGAGCTTGTCGAGGTTGATGACGAGGTTCGGGACGCCGCCGGTCTTGGTGTGGGCTTCGATGGTGCCCATCATCGCTTTCTTCTGGACGAAGTCGAGGGTTTTGCCGTCGAGGTAGTTGAGGCCGTCGAGGTTGTCCTCGTCGTGCGGGAGGTCAAGGTCTTCCTCGGGCTCGTTGATCGAGAGGATGCTCTCGAAGAGGATCGGTGAGCCATCCTGGATGAACTGGCCGAGCGAGTGGAGGTCGGTGGTGAAGGTCGCGGAATCGGGGAGGAGGCCGGTGTGCTCCTTGCCTTCGGATTCGCCATAGAGCTGCTTCCACCATTCGCCGAGCTGGACGAGGCGCGGCTCGTAGGTGATGAGCATCTCGACCGGGTAGCCGCATTCCTTGTGGAGGACGTGGCGGACGACCGCGTACTTGTAGGACTCGTTCATCGCATGGGTGCCGTATCTCTCGCGGCCGATCTTCATGCCGTTCATGAAACCGTCGATGTCGATGCCGGCGACGGCCATCGGGAAGAGGCCGACGGCGGTGAAGACGCTGTAGCGTCCGCCGATGTCGCCAGGCAAGACGTAGCGGGCATAGCCGTATTTTTTGCAGAGCTCAAGCAGGGCGCCCTTGTTGGCGTCGGTGGTGGCGAAGATCGCCTTGGAGGCGCCTTCGACGCCGAGCTTCTCGACCAAAAGGTCGCGGAGCATGCGGAAGGCGATCGCGGTTTCGGTGGTGGTGCCGGATTTCGAGATGACGTTGACCGCGAATTTCTTGTTCCTCAGGTAGCGCATCACTTGGGTGATGTAGCTCGGGGCGACGGTCTGGCCCATGTAGATGATCTCCACTTTATTCTCGGGGTGGAGGCCGTTGAGGGCTTCGATCGCGGCGCGGGCGCCGAGGTAGGAACCGCCGATGCCGCAAACGACGAGGACGTCGAAGTTATCGCGGACGTAAGCGGCATCCTTCTTGATGCGCTCGAATTCCTCTTTGTCGTAGTTGAGCGGGTAGTCGGCCCAGCCGAGGAAGTCGTTTCCCGGCATGGTCTTGTTGTTGATGGCGTCGTCGATTTCGAGCACTTTGCCTTCGTAGGCCTTGAAATCGATCTCTTTCCCTAATTTCGTCAAGTCAACGTTAATCATGAATGTTCTCCTTTTCGTTTTCTTGTTCTATCCATTCCGGAAGCTTTTCCTTCAAAGCATTGAAATCGATCTCTTCCGGGTCGATCTTTTTGTGGCGGAATACCTTCCGTTTGTCGGAAATCGACATTTGCTTGAGCGATACGCGCACGCTTCCCGTCACTTCGTTCACGTCGGTGACCTTGACGTTGTAGATGGTCCCGATCGCGACGTAGGAGGTGAAGGAGCGGATGTATTTGCTCGACAGCTCGCTGATGTGCAATAGCCCCGTCCAACCCTCATCGAAGAGCAGTATGGCGTAGGAACTGTAGACGCGGACGACGGTGCCGCTTGCGATATCGCCGACCTTTGGCAAAACGGTTTTACTCATGGCGATCCCTCCTCATCATGACGAAGGCGGCTTCGTCGTTTCTGGTGTTGATCTTCAGGTTCTCTTGGCTTCCCTCGACGATCGCGATCTTCACCGATTTGAGCGCCTTGACGAGCGAGGCGTCGTCGGTGTAGAGGTCGTAGCTTGAGGATTTCGCGGCCTTGCGGTGGGCCGAGAAGATGATGTCGTAGCGGAAGGTCTGCGGGGTTTGGGCCTGGAAGACCATCCTCCTTGGGAAGTATTCGTTGACCACGGCCCCCTGCCTCGAGAAGAGGATGGAGTCGGTGGCCTGCATCGCGGTGACGGCGGCGCCGGTATTCTGGGCTGCCTCGATGTTCTCGCGGATCAGGGCCTGGCTGAGGTTCGGCCGGTCGGCGTCGCAGATTAGGACGATCGAATCCGGGTCGATGTGCAGGCGCCTTAGGTAGAGCAATCCGCGGTAGGAGCTTTCTTTCCTCGTCTCCCCGCCTTCGATGACCGCCTTCGATTTGGCGATGTGAAAGGAGTGGAGCAGGTCGCGGGTCTTGTCGAGGTATCCCTTGGCGGTGACGACGTAGATCTCATCGATCAAGGGACTTTCCTGAAGCGCGAGCAGGCAATAGGCCATAAGCGGCTTGCCGCCCATGCTGATGAACTGCTTCGGGATGGGCTCGCCGAAACGCTCGCCGCTTCCGCCGGCGAGGACTATCGCGATGTTTTTGTTCGGTCCCTTGTTCATACAGGAAACAATGATACTACTTGCGTTGCGCCTTCGCGCGGGAAAATTAATCGACCAAAGGCTTTCCGTTCTCCTTGTTAAGCAAGGAGTTGTTGATGGCGATGCTCTGGATGATGAGCTGCATGATCTGCTCGAGGCCCTTGCCGGAGGAATAGTCGGCGACGCAGGCATAGTTGACGCGCCCGTCGTCGCGGAGGCTCTCGACCTTATCGCCCTTTCCCTTGGGGTAGACGGCGATCGATTTGCCGCCGTTGCTCTTGACGATGATCATCGAAGGGATGTCGGTCATCCCGTCGCCGATGTAGACCATGTTGCTGTAGGGGACGCGGCGGTCGGGCTTCTTCTCGTTGACGCCGATGTCGTCGGTCGCGTCATAGACGCCTTTGGAGATGCGGAAGAAGTACTGGGTCTTCTGGGTGTAGTTGATGGCGAGCTTCGGCCAAAGGACCTCATGGGTGTTCTTGTCGAAGACGTATTCGCAGCCGTAGATCACCTTGAATTCCTTGGCGATCGGGCAGCCGTCGACGATTTCCTTATTGCCGGAGGAGACGAGGTAATGCTCGACGCGAACGCCGTGCTCCTTGCCATAGTCGTTGATGCGCTTGAACCAGGTGAGGACGCCGGGGAAGAATTGGATGTTCTTGCCGCATTCGTGGAGGAATGCTTCATCCATCTTGATGCCTTTCTCTTTGGCGACCTGGTTCATGACATAAAGGTAGGAAAGGATTTTCTCGCAGCCGGTGGCCTCCGAGAATTTGGTGGTCCTGCCCCAGAATTCGGCGGGGGTCATGCCCATGGCGGGGATGAAGCCGAAATTCTGCATGTCGGTGACCGCGAGGGTCGAGTCAAAATCGTAGAGAATGGCGCATATGGGGCGTTTGTTCATAGCGTTGCCT